>NZ_JAAGPE010000176.1:0-20600 GCF_017104605.1 Burkholderia sp. Ac-20384
TCGAGGCACGCGAGCGCGTGGGCGAGCACGATCGCCGGATTGCGCAGCAGCCCGCCCCAGTTGCCGGAGTGATGCGCGCCGTCGCGGGCGCGCAGGCTCAGCTTGAAATTGACCGAGCCGCGCGAGCCGAGGAAAACCGTGGGGCGCGCGGCGGCAATGCGTGGGCCGTCGGACGCGATCAGCACGTCGGCCGCGAGCGCGTCGCGCTCCTGGCGGCACAGCGCGTCGAGGCCCGGCGAACCTGTTTCCTCGCCCATCTCGATCAGCAGCTTCGCATTGAAGCCGAGCCGGCCGCCGCGTGCGTCGAGCACGCTCGCCAGCGCGGCCAGGTTGATGGTGTGCTGGCCCTTGTTGTCGGCGCTGCCGCGGCCGTACCAGCGGTCGCCTTCGGCCGTCAGCGTCCACGGCGACAGCGGTGCGCGCCATTGCGCGTCGTAGCCGCGCACGACGTCGCCGTGGCCGTAGATCAGCACGGTCGGCAGCGTGTCGTCTTCGTGGCGCGAGGCGAGCAGGAACGGGCCGCCGCCGTCGACGGGATTGTCGACGATCCGCGACGTGAAGCCGAGGCGCGCGGCTTCGGGGGCGATCTCGTCGGTCAGGTACGCGCGCAGCGCGGCTTCGTTGCCGCTTTCCTGGCTTTCGGTGCGCAGGCCGACGCGGCGGCTCAGGGTCGTGAAGAACGCACCGGATTCGAACTGGTTCAGCGCGTGCTGGATGGCGGCGGTACGGCTCAAGTCGTGTCTCCTCTGTCGGGTTCGCTGCACGCGCCGGATCGTGCATGCAGCGTGAAGTGCGATCGATTCTAGAAAGCCGTTTTTTTTGTCACAATGATCGAATTTCGAACCTTTCTTTGCCGAAAAGGCAAAGCAGTGCGGCCGGCGGCCGGGCGGAGACAGAACGATGGCGGCTTTCCTGCATGGCCTGGCGTTGCGGTATTTCGTCGAAGTGGCGCGCACCGGCTCGATCAGCGACGCGTCCGCGCGGCTGCATGTGGCCGTATCGGCGATCAGCCGCCAGATCGCCAAACTGGAGAGCGAGCTCGGCGCACCGCTGTTCGAGCGCCGGCCGCGCGGGATGGCGCTGTCGGAGGCCGGCGAGCGGCTCCTGGCGTTCGCGCAGCGCAGCCTGCTGGAGGCCGAGCACGTGATGAAAGACATCGGCGGACTCGATGCGCTGCACGGCAGCCTGCTGAAGATCGCGTGCTCGGAAGGGTTCGCGATCGACTTCCTGCCCGGCACGCTCGCCAGCTTCAAGGCGCGCCATCCGGGCGTCGATTTCTCCGTGTGGGTGGTGTCGCCGGCGGACGCGACGCGGCGCGTGCGCGACGGCGATGTCGACATCGCGTTGAGCTTCAGCCTCGCGCCGGAGAAGGGCGTGCGCGTCGACCACACCGAGCGCGCACCGATCTTCGCGCTGGTTCGGCACGACCATCCGCTCGCGACGCGCGAAGCGGTGTCGCTCGCCGATGTCGCGCGTCACCCGCACGTGCTGCCCGAGGCCGGCACGACGGTGCGCCAGCTGATCGACATCGCGTGCGCGCTCGACGGGCTGCTGCTCGAGCCCGAACTGACGAGCAACAATACGGCGGCGATGTACGGCTACGCGCGGCGCACGGGCGCGGTGATGTTCACGGGGCTGCTGTCGGTGCGCGACCGCTGCGCCGCGGACGGCTTCGTCGTCGTGCCCGTGACGAACCCGCAGCTGCGCGAGCGCAGCATCCAGGTGCAGACGATGGCGGGGCGCGATCTGCCCGCATCGGTCCGCGCGTTCCGCGACCATCTGATCGACGCAATGCAGACTGCATCGGCGCCGCCGGCAGCCGCGCGCGGCCCGAGACGCCGGCCCGTGAGATAATCGTCAATCCGCCTTCCGTGCCCATGCGGCTCATCGAGCCGCATCGCCCCTGTTCGACGCCAAATTGAAGAACCTGATTGTCACCCTCGATCGCGCCGGCGAGTTCGACGAGATCATCGACGTGCGCACGCCGCTCGAGTTCGCCGAGGATCATATTCCCGGCGCGCTGAACGCGCCCGTGCTCAGCAACGAGGAGCGCGTGCTCGTCGGTACGATGTACCGTCAGGTGTCGCCGTACGAGGCGACGCGCGTCGGCGCGGCGATGGTCGCGCGCAACATCGCGCGCCATCTCGACACGACGTTCGCCGACCGGCCGCGCAACTGGCGGCCGCTGATCTACTGCTGGCGCGGCGGCAAGCGCTCGGGCTCGATGACGACCTGGTTCAACCTGATCGGCTGGAAGGCGCGCCAGCTCGACGGCGGCTACAAGGCGTACCGCCAGTCGGTGTGTGCGACGCTCGACTCGCTGCCGACGCGCTTTCGCTACATCGCGCTCGTCGGCCATACGGGCTGCGGCAAGACGCGCCTGCTGAACGCACTGGGCGAAGTGGGCGCGCAGACGCTCGATCTCGAGGCGCTCGCGTGCCATCGCGGCTCGCTGCTCGGTGCGTTGCCGGGCAAGCCGCAGCCGGCACAGAAGGGGTTCGACTCCGGGCTCGTCGAAACACTTGGACGTTTCGACCCCGAATGGCCGGTGTTCGTCGAGTCGGAAAGCCGCCGGATCGGGCTCGTGCAGTTGCCGATCGCGTTGATCGAAGCGTTTCACGCCGGGCCGTGGGTGCATGTCGACGCGGCGCACGACGAGCGCATCGCGTTCCTCCTCGACGATTACGCACACCTGTTCGACGAACCGGACGCGTTCAAGGCGCAGCTCCATCGGCTGATCGGACTGCATAGCCGCGAGCAGGTCACGCACTGGAAGGCGCTGATCGATGCGGATGCGCGGGCCGAACTGTTCACCGAGCTGATCGACAAGCATTACGATCCCGCCTATGCGCGCACCTATCGCGCGACGTACAACAAGCCGAACCGGGCACTGACGTTCACGTTCCGGCCCAACGCCGCCGACGGGCGCGATCAGGCGCGTGTGCTGCTGGCCGAACTCGCGCAAGCCGGGTTGCCCGCATCGGCCGCGCTGGCCGCAGGCGCGAAGCCCGAAACCGACCAAAACCAATCGACGACCACACGATGACGACCACACGCACCCAACCCAGTCCGGCCCTCGGCTGGATGACCTTCCTGCTGATCGCGGTCGCGGGCCTGTTCTATGTGAAATGGTTCCCGTACTACAACAAGGCGTTCGTTGCCGCCGAGCATCATTCGATCGGCCAGTCGATCCTGATGGGCACGTCGGCGACCGCGCCCGAGCCGTCGCTGAAGGCCGCGCTCGACTACGCGTGGGCGTACGGCAAGGCGATCTGGCAGGCGATGGTGCTGGGCCTGCTGCTCGGTTCGGCCGTGCAGGCGCTGCTGCCCGCACACTGGGTCGCGCGCGTGCTCGGCCGCACCGGCTTCGGCAGCGTTGCCGCGGGCGGCCTGCTGTCGCTGCCCGGCATGATGTGCACGTGCTGCGCGGCGCCGGTCGTCGCGGGGCTGCGTGCGCGCCATGCATCGCCGGGCGGCGCGGTCGCGTTCTGGCTCGGCAACACGGTGCTGAACCCGGCGGCGCTGGTGTTCATGGGCTTCGTGCTCGGCTGGCACTGGAGCGCGCTGCGCCTCGTGCTCGGCGTCGCGATGGTGTTCGGGATCGGCTATCTGCTGAACCGCATCGCACGCCCTGAAGACCGCAGCATCGACGATGCGCAGATCGCCGCGCTGGCGGCCGAGCAGGCCGCGGCGGGCAATCCGTTCGTCCGCTGGGTGAAGCTGCTGGCGCGCATGGCCGTGCGGCTCGTGCCCGAATACATCGTGCTCGTGCTGCTGCTCGGCGCCGCGCGCGCGTGGTTGTTCCCGCATATCGGCCCGGACATCGGCAATCATCTCGGCTGGATCGTCGCATTCGCGGTCGCGGGCATGCTGTTCGTGATCCCGACGGCCGGCGAAGTGCCGATCATCCAGGCGATGCTGTCGCTCGGCATGGGCGTCGGCCCGGCCGCCGCGCTGTTGATGACGCTGCCGCCGATCAGCGTGCCGTCGCTCGCGATGCTCGCGCGTTCGTTCAAGCCGTACATGCTGGCCATCGTCGCGATCCTCGTCGTCGTGTTCGGGATCGCGAGCGGCCTGCTCGCGATCGCGCTCGGGTTCTGACGCGCGCAAGCGGCGCGCTCAACGGGCGCAATCGTCGTATTCATCCGGCGTCGCCGTTTCAGGCGTGCGGCGCCATTTACAAGAAGCAAACAGGAAAACGCATGACCCAACCGAAGATCCATCCTCGACTCGAAAAGGCGCTGACGCGCGGCGATCTCGCGATCCGCCAGGCCAATTCCGCGCGGGCGACTGCCGTGCTGAACGCACTCGGCACGATGATCATCGAGGCCTCCGCAACGATCGGCGTCGACGCCAGCATCGACATTCCGCAGGGCGACCGCATTTACGATCCGGTCAACGGCCTGTGGCCGCAGAAGATGCTGGTGTCGTTCGACGGCCCGGTGGACGAAGCCGACAAGGAAGAGCTGCGCTCGGTCTATCTGGTTGCCGACGATCCGGGCACGCAGTTTCGCGTCGAATGGCATCGTGCGGACGGCAAGCTCGGCCGCCAGGAAGGTGGCCCGCTCGCGACCGTCGCGTTCCTGACCGACGTCGAAATCCCGTGGAGCGACGACGACGAGTAACGTCGTCGCATGAAGCCGGCGCCCGGTGCGGCGGCCATCAGCGCATCATCCGCCGCCGGAACAGCCATGCGGACAGCAGGAAGCCGCCGACCGCGTAGCCGGCGAGCACCGCGACATGCAGCGCGACGTCGGTCGCCGGCCGGCCGAGCATCGCGGGCCGGATCAGCTCGACGGCATTCGCGAGCGGGAGCGCCTGCGCCGCGTGCTGAGCGATCGGCGGCAACTGCGTGGTCGGGAAGAACACGCCCGACAGCAGCAGCATCGGCGTCAGCACGAGCGTCTGATAAAACATGAAGAAGTCGTAGGACGGCGCGAGCGCCGTGACGATCATCGCGATGCTGGCAAACGCGAGGCCCGCGAGCGCGATCACGGGCAGCGCCGCGAGCATCGACGGAAACTGCGCATAGCCGAGCGCCCCCGCGACGAGCATGATCGCGGCCCCCGACAGCATCGCCTTGCTGGCCCCCCAGATGATCTCGCCGAGCACGATGTCGCCGAGCGCGAGCGGCGTATGCATGATCGCTTCCCACGTGCGCTGCACGTGCATCCGCGAGAATCCCGAATACATCGACTCGAAGCTCGCGGACATCATCACGCTCGACCCGACCGTGCCGGCCGCGAGGAACGCGATATACGACACGCCGTCGACATGGCCGAGCATCAGCCCGAGCCCGAACCCCAACCCGAACAGATAGATCATCGGATCGGCAAGATTGCCGAACATCGACGCGAGCGCGAGCTTGCGCCAGACGAGATAGTTGCGCCGCCAGACGGCGATCCAGTTGGTCGCGTTCGCAGGCATGGCGATCGCGAAACGTGACACGCGCGGTGGTGCCGACGGTGCGGCGGCGGAATAGTTGCGGACGTCCATGATCGATCAGTCCTGCATTTCGCGGCCCGTGAGCCGCAGGAACACATCTTCAAGATTGGCCGGGCGATGCAGATAGCGCAACCCCGTGCGACCCTTGAGTCGTGCACGGAGCGGTTCCGGATCGCTCACGTAGCAGAACAGGGTCTCGCCGCTGATCTCGGTGTGCTTCGCGAACGCCGACAGCTCGTCGCGCAGCGTGGCCGGATCGGGCCCGTAGATCTCGATCACGTCGCAGCCGATCTCCGATTCGATCAGCGCGTGCGGCGCGCCTTCGGCGATCTTGCGGCCTTCCTCGATCACGCACAGGCGGTCGCACAGGCGCTCGGCTTCTTCCATGAAGTGCGTGGTGATCAGGATCGTCTTGCCGCGCGCGAGCAGCGAACGCAGCCGCTCCCACATGAGGTGACGCGCCTGCGGGTCGAGACCCGTCGTCGGCTCGTCGAGCACCAGCACATCGGGATCGTTGACGAGCGCGCGTGCCAGCGTCAGGCGGCGCTTCATGCCGCCCGACAGTTCGCCGACCTTCGCATCGGCCTTGTTCTCGAGCTTCGCGAATTCGAGCAGTGGCTTCACGAGCGCCTGCGCAGCCTGCGCCGACATGCCGAAATAGCGGCCGAACACGAGCAGGTTCTCGCGCACGGTGAAGTCGGGGTCGAGATTGTCGAACTGCGGGACGACCCCGACGCGCTGGCGTGCATGCCGTGCACGCGATGGAACCGGTTCGCCACAGAGCGAAATGGTGCCTGCATCGGGATGCGTGAGGCCGAGCAGCATTTTCAGCGTGGTGGTCTTGCCGGCGCCGTTCGGCCCGAGCAGGCCGTAGCATTCGCCGGCCTGGACGGTGAAGGACAGGCCGTTGACGACGAGCTTGTCGCCATAGCGCTTTTCGACGTTCCGGAAATCGATCGGTGCAACGGACATGGGCATGTTGTCGTTGTAAGCGGGCGCGGAAAGCGTTCCGCTGCCGGATGCGTGGCCGGTTGACGAACCGATCGGACGATTGCGTGTCACACGGGCATGACCGAAGCGCACGACGCCGGCGCCTGACGGCCCGCTGGAGTACGAACGGGCCATTCTAGTGCATCGGTTGCGTCTCTTCAGGGCATGCCTGCACGGTGCGATGCATGTACGCACCGATCGTGCACTGCATCATCGCGCACGCGCCGAGCGGGGCGAATCAGCGTTTTCCATCCCTTGCGTCCTGAATTGCGGCGCACCATGATGAATGCGTAGGCTCGGTGTTGCGATAGGGAGGTTTCATGGCTAGCTACAACAAGATTTTGCTCTGTTACGACGGCACGCTCGAAGGACGCAAGGCACTGCGCTGCGGCGCCAACCTCGCGATGGACCTGAAGGCCGAGACGCATTTGCTGTCGGTGGTCGACATGCGCTCGAGCATTGCACAGAGCGCGGGTTTGCTGACCGACGTCGCGTGCGGCCGGTTCGAGGAAACCGCGCGTGAAATCCTGCAGGAAGGGGTGAACTGGCTGCGCGAGCGCGGCGTGCAGGCCGAAGGCCATTTCGCGTTCGGCTATCCGATCGACGAAATCGCGAATCTCGCGACGGAGCTGCAGGCCGACCTCGTCGTCGTCGGCCATCGGTGCCGCAGCGGGCTGTCGAGATGGTGGATGGGCTCGGGCAATACGCAACTGCTCGATCGCGTGAACTGCAGCATTCTGGTTGCGTGTTCGTCGGCGCAGGAGCAGAAGGCCGAAATCGCGCGCGAGCGCGAAGCGGCCACGGCGAACGGCAAGTAATCCAATGATTCGATGACTGCCTGACCGGCGAATCGCGCCGGTCAGGCGTCGTGCCACGTCCGTGGCGCGGGCGCCGACCGCGGCCAGTCAAGACATGTCAAGCGTGCAGGTCGATCGCGGACAACTTCCACGAGAACAGGCCGAAGCGGTGGAAGATCGCCGCATAGCGCGTGCCGTCGGCACTGCGCTGGTAGGTCACGACGAATTCATCGATATTCCGGTAGCCGGCACTGGTTTGCTGCTGGTGCGGCGCATGCGTTGCATCGACCGCACTGGCCGGTGCGGCAGCGGCGGGTGGTTGCGATGAGGCAGCCGTGGTGGCCGCGTTGCTGCCGGAAGCGGCCGCGCTTGCCGGAGCCGGATTGGCAGCGGGGGCGGCCGGCGTGTTGCCCGGCGCATTGCTGCCTGGCGGCAGATTCGACCATTCAGGTGGACGCTCGCCCGGATTGCCACGCGGCGGCAAGCCGCTCATCAGCGCAGCTACGCCCTCCGGGGTGGCGTACGCATCGACCAGCGGGCCGATCAGTGCGGACCCGATCAATGCGCCGATCACCGCGAACGGATTGTTCTTCTTCACCGCGTCGATCCGGCGCATCAACTCTTCCGTGACCTGCTGCTTCAGGCTGATGCGCAGCGACGGGAAATCGACATATTCACTGATGGCTTGCGCATCGCGCGCATCGATCGCCGATTTCAGGCGACCGAGCGCGACGTACGGCGACGCGTAGGCATAACCGATCGCCGCAATGATGGCGACGGCCAGCACGACGATCAGCAGGGGCTTGAGCCGCCATGCGCGGCCCGAAGATCCGGTCACGTTGCCTCCGGTGCGGGGATGTTCCGCAATCAGAGACCGCCTGGCGTGGCCGATCGTTCCTCTGCGATGCAGTGATCGATCATCCGGCACACGGCGTCGATCGTGCCGACCATGATCAGGCGCGAACGGCCGTGATAGACGCGCACCGGCGCGCGGCGCGCGGGTTCGGCGTGATTCAGGCCGGCGTTCAGCGATACCCGCGCGAAAGCGGGCAGCGCCGACGGCAGCAGGGACGCCTGCCGTTCGACTGCGACTTCTTCTTGCACAGGCGCCGCCGCGGACAGCGGTGCGCAGGGCGTGCGGCCGCGCAGATGACGCAGGCGACCGAATTGACGGAAAGGCAGCAGACGGGCAAGGCGTTCCATGATGTTCTCCTCAGCGAGACGGAATGTCAGAGTTCGCCCGAGCGGATCAGCCCGACGGCGATGCCTTCCAGCGCGAATTCCGCGCTGCCGGCCTTGACGAAGATGTTTTCGTAATCCGGGTTCTCCGCGATCAGCTCGAGGCCGCCGGGCCGGCGCATCAGGCGCTTGACCGTGACGTCGTCGCCGAGACGCGCAACGATGATCTGGCCGTCCTTCGCTTCCGTGCGCTTCTGCACGGCGAGGAGGTCGCCGTCGAGGATGCCGGCGTCGCGCATCGACAGGCCGCGCACTTTCAGCAGGTAGTCGGGCTTGCTGGTGAACAGCGCGGGATCGCACGCGTAATGCTGCGAGATGTGCTCCTGCGCAAGGATCGGGCTACCGGCTGCCACGCGGCCGACGAGCGGCAGCGACAGCTGCATCAGGCCGGCATGCGGCAGCGTGAACTGATGCGGGGCGTCGTCGATGCCGAGCAGGCGGATGCCGCGCGACGCGCCGGCGGCCAGCTCGATCACGCCTTTGCGTGCCAGCGCACGCAGGTGCTCCTCGGCCGCATTCGGCGAGCTGAAGCCCAGTTCGGCCGCGATCTCGGCACGGGTGGGCGGGAATCCGGAGCGCTCGATCGCGCGACGGATCAAGTCGAAAACTTGCTGCTGACGGGCGGTGAGTTTGGTCATGGCTTAACTGTATGGATAGACAGTGAGCTGTATTTTTATACAGTAGTTCGGGAATTTCAAGTGTTACGTGAGGTTCGACGCGATCACGCCGGTTCCGGCGCGATTTCGCGACGTCCTGACGCCGGTTTATCTGCCGCAACCGTCCATCCCGTCTGCGTTAGCACTTTTGAGTATTAAAAAATGAGGAACGATTATTTTTAATCATGTAACCCGTTCGTTAGACTGGCCCGACATCGCAATACCGACAACACTGGAGAACCAAGGATGGGCAAGCGCAATACGGGGCTGGTGGGCGGAGTGGGCCGCCTGATCGCAACACTCGCGCTGGGCGCGGCGGCGGCGCTGGGCGTCGCGACGCACGCGCAGGCCGATACGACCTTCCTGAACGTGTCGTACGACCCGACGCGCGAGCTGTATCAGGACTTCAACCAGGCGTTTGGCAAGGAGTGGAAGGCGAAGACGGGCGAGACCGTCAACTTCAAGCAGTCGCACGGCGGTTCGGGCGCGCAGGCGCGCTCGGTGCTCGACGGCCTGCAGGCCGACGTCGTCACGCTGGCGCTGGCGTACGACATCGACGCGCTCGCGAACAAGGGGCTCGTCAACAAGGACTGGCAGAAGCGCCTGCCCGACAACGCATCGCCGTACACGTCGACGATCGTGTTCCTGGTGCGCAAGGGCAATCCGAAAGGGATCAAGGACTGGGACGACCTGACCAAGCCGGGCATCTCGATCGTCACGCCGAATCCGAAGACGTCGGGCGGCGCGCGCTGGAACTACCTGGCCGCATGGGCATACGCGGTGCACAAGCCGGGCGGCAACGAGCAGACGGCGAAGGAATTCGTCACGAAGCTCTACAAGAACGCGGGCGTGCTCGATTCGGGCGCGCGCGGCGCGACCACGAGCTTCGTGCAGCGCGGGATCGGCGACGTGCTGATCGCCTGGGAAAACGAGGCATTCCTGTCGGTCAAGGAATTCGGCACCGACAAGTTCGAGATCGTCGTGCCGTCGGTGAGCATCCTGGCCGAGCCGCCCGTCGCGGTGGTGGACAAGGTGGTCGACAAGAAGGGCACGCGCAAGCTGGCCGATGCATACCTGAACTTCCTGTATAGCCCGCAGGGCCAGGAGATCGCGGCGCGCAACTACTACCGGCCGCGTTCGAAGAACGTGCCGGCGGAGCTGACGAAGCAGTTCCCGAAGCTGAAGCTGTACACGGTCGACGATACCTTCGGCGGCTGGACGAATGCGCAGAAGACGCATTTCGCGGACGGCGGCGTGTTCGATTCGATCTACAAGCCGCAGTAACGCCATAACGACAGCGGCGCGCCACGACAGCGCGCCGCATCCCCGACGGCCCGCCGGCGCGATTCACTGCGCCGGCGTTTGCGTCGGACCCATGAGCAGCATCGACCCAGCAAGAGCATCCGATGACGACGTACACCTTTCGCAAGCCGAGCGCGCTGCCCGGTTTCGGCGTGACGCTAGGCATCACGGTGGCCTATTTGAGCCTCGTGGTGCTGATACCGCTCGCCGCCACGTTCCTGAAGACCGCGACGCTGTCGTGGGACCAGTTCGTCACCGCCGTCACGTCGCCGCGCGTGCTCGCGTCGTACCGGCTGACGTTCCTTTCCGCGCTCGGCGGCGCGCTGATCAACGCCGTGTTCGGCTTTCTCGTCGCGTGGGTGCTCGTGCGCTACACGTTCCCGTTCAAGCGGCTCGTCGATGCGATCGTCGACCTGCCATTTGCACTCCCGACGTCGGTCGCCGGCATCTCGCTCGCGGCCGTTTACGCGACCAACGGCTGGGTCGGCCAGTATCTCGCGCCGCTCGGCATCAAGATCGCGTTCACGCCGGCCGGCGTGCTGGTCGCGCTGACCTTCATCGGGCTGCCGTTCGTCGTGCGCACGGTGCAGCCGGTGCTCGAGGATTTCGAGCGCGAGCAGGAAGAGGCCGCCGCGTGCCTCGGCGCGTCGCGCTGGTTGACGTTCCGCCGCGTCGTGCTGCCGGCCGTGCTGCCGGCGCTCCTCACCGGTTTCGCACTCGCGTTCGCGCGCGCGCTCGGGGAATACGGCTCGGTGATCTTCATCGCCGGCAACGTGCCGATGAAATCCGAGATCACGTCGCTGCTCATCATCACGAAGCTCGAGCAGTACGACTACGCGGGCGCGACCGCGCTGGCGGTCGTGATGCTGGTCGTGTCGTTCCTGATGCTGCTGCTGATCAACACGCTGCAGTGGTATCTGCAGCGCCGCACGAGCAAGGGCGCGAGCGGCCCCGCGCCCGCTACCGTCACCGCCGTCACCGCCATCCCGGCAGGAGGCCAGCAATGAGCCAGGAGGCCACCGTCGTGCTGAAAACCCCGTCGTCGGCCGCGCAAGGGCGTGCCGCGAAGCGGCTCGACCCCGTCAGCGAGTCGCGCGTCGTGCGCTGGCTGCTCACGGGCATCGCGCTGGCGTTCCTCGCGTTCTTCCTCGTCGTGCCGCTCGCCGCGGTGTTCGTCGAGGCGCTGAGAAAGGGCGTCGGTTTCTATCTCGAATCGCTGGCCGATCCCGATGCGTGGTCGGCGATCAAGCTGACGCTGACCGTTGCCGCGATCGCCGTGCCGCTGAACCTCGTGTTCGGCGTGTGCGCATCGTGGGCGATCGCGAAATTCGAATTCCGCGGCAAGGCGCTGCTGACGACGCTGATCGACCTGCCGTTCTCGGTGTCGCCGGTGATCTCGGGCCTCGTGTACGTGCTGCTGTTCGGTGCGCAGGGCTGGCTCGGGCCGTGGCTGCAGGATCACGACGTGCAGATCATCTTCGCGGTGCCGGGCATCGTGCTCGCGACGATCTTCGTCACGTTCCCGTTCGTTGCGCGCGAGCTGATTCCGCTGATGCAGGCGCAAGGCACGGACGAGGAAGAGGCCGCACGCGTGCTCGGTGCATCGGGCTGGCAGATCTTCCGCCGCGTGACGCTGCCGAACGTGAAGTGGGGCCTGCTGTACGGCGTGATTCTGTGTAACGCGCGCGCAATGGGCGAGTTCGGCGCGGTGTCGGTCGTGTCCGGCCACATCCGCGGCCAGACCGACACGATGCCGCTGCACGTCGAGATCCTGTACAACGAATACAACTTCTCGGCGGCCTTCGCGGTGGCGTCGGTGCTGGCACTGCTCGCGCTCGTCACGCTCGCGCTGAAGCTGCTCGCCGAGCGCCATCTCGCCGCCGAACTGGCCGGCGCGCGCGACACCGTTCCCGCACATGCCGGCCCCGTCGCCGTCGTTTCGTCGAAATCGTAAAGAGGCAACCAGAATGGGTATCACCGTCCGTAACCTTCAGAAGCGCTTCGGCGATTTCACGGCGCTCGACAACGTATCGCTCGACTTCCCGCCCGGCGAGCTGGTCGCGCTGCTCGGGCCGTCCGGCTGCGGCAAGACCACGCTGCTGCGCGTGATCGCGGGCCTCGAGCACGCGGATGCGGGCCAGGTCGTGCTGCAGGGGCTCGACGTCGCGTCGGTTGGCGCGCGCGACCGCCAGGTCGGTTTCGTGTTCCAGCACTATGCATTGTTCCGCCACATGACGGTCTTCGAGAACGTCGCGTTCGGGCTGCGCGTGAAGCCGCGCCGCGAGCGGCCGTCGGAAAGCGCGATTCGCGACAAGGTGCACGAGTTGCTGAAGCTCGTGCAGCTCGACTGGCTCGCGCAGCGCTATCCGTCCGAGCTGTCGGGCGGCCAGCGCCAGCGCATCGCGCTCGCCCGCGCGCTCGCGGTCGAGCCGAAGGTGCTGCTGCTCGACGAGCCGTTCGGCGCGCTCGACGCGAAGGTCCGCAAGGAACTGCGCGGCTGGCTGCGTCGTCTGCACGACGACCTGCACATCTCGACGATCTTCGTCACGCACGACCAGGAGGAGGCGCTGGAGGTTGCGGATCGCATCGTCGTGCTGAATCGCGGCCACGTCGAGCAGGTCGGCAGTCCGCAGGATGTCTACGATCATCCTCAGAGTGCGTTCGTCTACGAGTTCCTCGGCGCCGCGAACCGGCTGCCGGGCACGGTCGCCGGGCGTGGCTTCGTCGCCGAGGGAGCAGCCGCGCCGATCGAGGTCGACGCCGATTTCGCCGGCCCCGCGAACGCCTATGTGCGCCCGCACGACCTGCAGCTGTGGCCGGTGGGCGAAGGGCACCGCGACGGCATCGCGGTGGACGTGCGCCGCGTGATTCCGCTCGGCGGGTCGGTGCGTGTGGAGCTCGAGGCACGTGCGGGCGGTGCGCTCGAGGCGGAACTCGATCGCGACGCTTGGCGTGCGCTGTCGCTGCAGGTCGGCGACGGTGCAACAGCCGTGCCCCGCGCAGTGCGGGTGTTCCCCGCGCGTTAACGCGAGAATGCAGGGCAGGGGGCGGAAACAGCTCCGATTCAATAATCAAACAACGACAGCCTAAGAGGCATACCCATGAATTTTCAGCAATTGCGGTTCGTGCGCGAAGCGGTGCGCCAGAACATGAACCTGACGGAAGTCGCGAACGTGCTGTACACGTCGCAGTCGGGCGTGTCGAAGCAGATCAAGGATCTCGAGGATGAGCTGGGCGTCGACATCTTCATCCGGCGCGGCAAGCGGCTGACGGGGCTCACGGAGCCCGGCAAGGCCGTGCACCAGCTGATCGAGCGGATGCTGCTCGACGCCGAGAACCTGCGCCGCGTCGCGCGCCAGTTCGCCGACCAGGACAGCGGCCACCTCGTCGTCGCGACGACGCACACGCAGGCGCGCTACGCGCTGCCGAAGGTGATCCGCCAGTTCACCGACGTGTTCCCGAAGGTGCATCTCGCGCTGCGCCAGGGCAGCCCGCAGCAGATCGCGCAGATGATCCTGAACGGCGAGGCCGATCTCGGCATCTCGACCGAGGCGCTCGACCGCTATCCGGACATCGTCACGTTCCCGTGCTATTCGTGGCATCACACGGTCGTCGTGCCGAAGGGCCATCCGCTCGTCGGCCGCGAGAACCTGACGCTCGAGGAAATCGCCGAGTACCCGATCATCACGTACGACCAGGATTTCACGGGCCGCTCGCATATCGACCAGGCGTTCACGCAGGCGGGCGCCGTGCCCGACGTCGTGCTGACCGCAATCGACGCGGACGTGATCAAGACGTATGTCGAGCTCGGAATGGGGATCGGCGTGGTCGCGGCGATGGCCTACGATCCGCAGCGCGACACGGGCCTCGTCGCGCTCGATACGCAGCACCTGTTCGAGGCGAGCACTACGCGGGTCGGGCTGCGCAAGGGGGCGTTCCTGCGCGCGTATGCATACCGGCTGATCGAGATGTTCGCGCCGCACCTGAACGAAGCGGAAATTGCGGGGATGTTGCGCGAAGCCGTTTGACGGCAGCGCGTCGTGCGCCCGCCGCGTGATCACCGCGGAGGGCGCGACGTACCTGCGCGGGTTGTCATGCATTGGGCGGCGGCAGGCGATCTGCCGCCGCCTTGATCATTCGATTCACCGAATCATCGGCCGCCATCGCGGTTTCCCGTCCGATTCTTCGCCGCCCGCGGCGAACGACAGACATTTGCTTGCCAACACAACGACAAGACCAAGACGGCACGCTTGAGCACCTCGTTTCGGATTCGGCCATCTGCCATTTCGAGCGATCTATCGGCCGGCAAATGTGATTCAATGCGCGTGAATGCCGGGTGACGTTCGTTCGAGCCGTCCCTTGGTCGCCATCGTGACTGGCCGGATCGCACCGGCGACGCAGCGCGCAGCACTGGGACGAGTGGCGGAAAGCGAAGCCGGCAACCCGGCCACCTTCACAAAACCATGCACGCGGATTGTCGGTCCCGACACACTCGGAGACATATCGCGCAGCACGCAACACGCGTGACGAAGAGGTAAACAATGAATCTGAAATGGTTTCTCTTTTCCTTCGAAGGCCGGATCGGGCGCCTGCCCTGGTGGATCTACGCGCTGGTTTCCACGGTGCTCAGCGCGATTGTCGATGCGGGTTCCCGCGGCACGCCGGACGATGATCTGCCGCTGCTGGCCATGCTGGTGCTCGTCGTCATCGCGGTCGTCGCGGTGTGGTCGTCGATTGCGGTCGGCGTGAAGCGGCTGCACGACATCGACAAGTCGGGATGGTGGATGCTGCTGCTGTTCGTGCCGATCGTCGGTGCGCTCGCGCTGTTCGTGATGAACGGCTTCATCGCCGGCACGCCGCATGCCAACCGATTCGGCGAGCCGCCGTCGGCCGATGAGGACGAACCGGCGCCGCAGGACCCGGCGTGATATGCGCTCCGAATAAACCCTTAAATATTGATCAGACAGGTTGCGCGCCGGCACGAATCGGTACAGCATAGCTTTCACTCCGCCGGCCTCCCGCCGGCGGCGGCGCGTAAACGACAGCACGCGCCAGGCAGTCGGCCGTCTGCCTCGCTTCCATTCCGTGGTACCGACAGCAGCATCGATGGCCATTGCCCGGGTAGTGTGGCGCAAACGTTTGCTCACATTAAAACAACAGTCAAACAATAGTCCGGCCCTTGGGGCCAGTCGCCAGGAGATGTGTATGAATGTCCTCTTTCGCCGTCGCTTCCTGACCGCCGCGCTCGCCGCCGTCGCGGTTGCCGCCGCACCGGCCGTCCACGCGCAATCGGCGGGCAAGCCGAAGGTCGCGCTCGTGATGAAGTCGCTCGCCAACGAGTTCTTCCTGACGATGGAAACGGGCGCGAAGGAATACCAGAAACACAACGCGGGTCAGTTCGACCTGATCACCAACGGCATCAAGGACGAGACCGACACCGCGAACCAGATCCGCATCGTCGAGCAGATGATCGTGTCGAAGGTCGACGCGATCGTGCTCGCGCCGGCCGATTCGAAGGCGCTCGTGCCGGTCGTGAAGAAGGCGGTCGACGCGGGCATCATCGTCGTGAACATCGACAACCGGCTCGATCCCGACGTGCTGAAGTCGAAGAACCTGAACGTGCCGTTCGTCGGCCCGGACAACCGCAAGGGCGCGCGCAAGATCGGCGATTACCTCGCGAAGCGGCTGAAGGCGGGCGACCAGGTCGGCATCGTCGAAGGCGTGTCGACGACGACCAATGCGCAGCAGCGCACGGCCGGCTTCCAGGACGCGATGAAGGCGGGCGGGATGAAGGTCGTGTCGGTGCAGTCCGGCGAATGGGAGATCGACAAGGGCAATGCGGTCGCTGCCGCGATGCTCAACGAATACCCGAACCTGAAGGCGCTGCTGTGCGGCAACGACAACATGGCGATCGGCGCCGTGTCGGCCGTGCGCGCGGCCGGCAAGCAGGGCAAGGTGCTCGTGGTCGGCTACGACAACATCAACGCGATCAAGCCGATGCTGAAGGACGGCCGCGTGCTCGCGACCGCCGATCAGTACGCGGCGAAGCAGGCCGTGTTCGGTATCGACACGGCACTCAAGGCGATCGCCGAGCATCGCAAGCAGGCCGACATGTCGGGCGTGGTCGAGACGCCGGTGGATCTCGTGACGAAGTGACGCGGCCCCGATGCGGCCGTCGCCCTCAAGAATTGGGCGCGGCGGCCGTTATCCGGGGTGAGCGCGATCACGGCCACTGCATGCACATGCACTTGTGAGCGTCACACCCGCGCGCCGCGTGCGCGCGGCCGCAACCAGGATCGCGATGGACCCGACTTTCCAACCCTCCCGCGCAGCCACTCCCGTGCTGTCCGTATCCGGCATCGGCAAGACCTATGCCGAACCCGTGCTCGCCGACGTCACGCTGACGCTCGAGGCGGGCCACGCGCTGGCGTTGACGGGCGAGAACGGCGCCGGCAAGAGCACGCTGTCGAAGATCATCGGCGGGCTCGTCGAGCCGACCGCCGGCACGATGCTGCTCGGCGGCCAGCCCTATGCACCGGCGAGCCGCACGCAGGCCGAGGCGCTCGGCGTGCGCATGGTGATGCAGGAACTGAACCTGCTGCCGACCCTGACGGTTGCCGAAAACCTGTTCCTGAACCGCCTGCCGCGACGTTTCGGGATCATCGATCGCGCGCGGCTGCGTGAAGATGCGCGGGCCGCGATGGCGCAGGTCGGGCTCGACACGGTCGATCCCGATACGCTGGTAGGCGCGCTCGGCATCGGCCACCAGCAGATGGTCGAGATCGCGCGCAACCTGATCGGCGATTGCCGCGTGCTGATTCTCGACGAACCCACCGCGATGCTGACCGCGCGCGAAGTCGAGCTGCTGTTCGAGCAGATCGACCGGCTGAAGGCGCGCGGCGTCGCGATCGTCTACATCTCGCACCGGCTCGAGGAGCTCGCGCGGGTCGCCGAGCGCGTCGCGGTGTTACGCGATGGCCGGCTCGTTCATGCGGGCGACATGGCGGCGACGACGTCCGACGGGCTCGTCACGCTGATGGTCGGGCGCGAGGTCGGCGAGCACATCGATCTGGGCGAGCGCCATTTTGGCGCGCCGCGGCTCGTCGTCTCGGGCCTCAGCCGCGGGGCGGCGGTGCGCGACGTGTCGCTCGAAGTGCGCGCGGGCGAGATTTTCGGCATCTCCGGGCTGATCGGCGCGGGACGCACCGAGCTGCTGAGGCTGATATACGGCGCCGATACGCCGGATGCGGGGACGATCGCGGTCGGCCAGCCGCTGAAGCCGGCGCGAATCGGTTCGCCCGTCGATGCGGTGAAGCTGGGCATCGCGCTGATCACCGAGGATCGCAAGGGCGAGGGGCTGCTGCTGACGCAGTCGATCGCCGCGAACGTGTCGCTCGGCCAGCTCGACCGGCTCGCGCGCGGCGGGATCGTCGACGGTGCGCGCGAAACGGCGCTCGCGGAGCAGCAGATCGACGCGCTGCGGATCCGCACGCACGGCGCGACGCAGGCGGTCGGCGAGCTGTCGGGCGGCAACCAGCAGAAGGTCGTGATCGGCCGCTGGCTAGCGCGCGACATGGGCGTGCTGCTGTTCGACGAGCCGACGCGCGGGATCGACGTCGGCGCAAAGTTCGAGATCTACACTTTGATGGGCGCGCTCGCGCGCGAAGGCCGCGCACTCGTCGTCGTGTCGAGCGACCTGCGCGAGCTGATGCTGATCTGCGACCGGATCGGCGTGATGTCGGCCGGCCGCATGACCGCCGTGTTCGAGCGCGGCAACTGGACCCAGGATGCGCTGCTGGCCGCGGCGTTCGCCGGCTTCGGCCGCGAGACGCCGCCGGGCGGCGCGCAGCATCCGGACGCGGGGCAGACGCCAGGCGCCGCTCCGGGCACTTCGACGACAGGACGACCGCAATGACTCAGCCTCCCGTAACCCCGACCGACGCAGGCGCGCAGCAGGACGTGACGGGGCGCCGCGCGCGCACGCTGTCCGGCACGCGGCTCGGCCTGTCGAACTACCTCGGGCTCGCCAGCGCGCTTGCAGCGATGATTGCGCTGTTTTCGGTGCTGAGCTCGCACTTCCTCACCTACGATACGTTCAGCACGATCGCGAACCAGATACCCGATCTCGTCGTGATGTCGGTCGGGATGACCTTCGTGCTGATCATCGCCGGGATCGACCTGTCGGTCGGCTCGGTACTCGCGCTCGCCGCGTCGATGGTCAGCGTCGCCGCGCTGAAATGGCAGTGGGGGCCGCTGCCGGCCGCGCTGATCGGCATCGCGGTCGCGACCATTACGGGCGCGCTGACGGGCGCGGTCACGGTCGGCTGGCGGATCCCGTCGTTCATCGTGTCGCTCGGTGTGCTGGAGGCCGCGCGCGGCCTCGCGTACCAGCTGACGAATTCGCGCACGGCCTACATCGGCGACGCGTTCGATTTCCTGTCGAACCCGATTGCGCTCGGCATCTCGCCGGCATTCCTGATCGCGGTCGCGGTGATGATCGCGGCCCAGTTCGTGCTGACGCGGACCGTGTTCGGACGCTATCTCGTCGGGATCGGCACGAACGAAGAAGCCGTCCGACTTGCGGGGGTTAACCCGAGGCCGTATAAAATTCTCGTATTCGCATCGATGGGCGCACTCGCAGGGCTTGCGTCGCTGTTCCAGATTTCGCGGCTCGAGGCGGCCGACCCGAATGCGGGCGTCGGCCTCGAACTGCAGGTGATCGCCGCCGTCGTGATTGGCGGCACGAGCCTGATGGGCGGGCGCGGCTCGGTGATCAGCACGTTCTTCGGCGTGTTGATCATCTCCGTGCTGGCCGCGGGGCTGGCGCAGATCGGCGCGAACGAGCCGACGAAACGGATCATCACCGGCGCGGTGATCGTGGTGGCGGTCGTGCTCGATACGTATCGCAGCCGGCGCACACGCGTGCGGTAGAAAGACAGACAGAACAGACCAGAGAGAAACGGGAAATGGCGACGATCAAGGATGTGGCGGCCATGGCGGGCGTGTCGTTTACGACCGTCTCGCACGTGGTGAACAATTCGCGGCCGGTGTCCGCGGATGTGCGTGCGAAGGTCGAGGGCGCAATCCGCGAGCTGAATTACGTGCCGTCGGCCGTGGCGCGCTCGCTGAAGGCGCGTGCGACGGCGACGATCGGCCTCGTCGTGCCGAACAGCACGAATCCGTACTTCGCGGAGCTTGCGCGCGGCATCGAGGATCAGTGCGCGGCCAATGGCTATTGCGTGTTCTTCTGCAACTCGGACGACGATCCCGTCAAGCAGCGCAACTACCTGCGCGTGCTGCAGGAAAAGCGTATCGACGGGCTGATCGTGGCATCGGCCGGCGAGGATGCGGTGCTCGCGCAGACGCTCGCGGATATCCACGCACCGCTCGTCGTCGTCGACCGCAACATCGAGGGGCTCGCGGCCGACCTCGTGCAGATCGACCACGAGCGCGGTGCATATCTGGCGACGCGCCATCTGCTCGAGCTCGGGCATGCGAAGATCGGCTGCATCACGGGGCCGACCGACACGGCGGTCAGCGCAATGCGCGTGCACGGCTTCATCCGTGCGATGGCCGAGCGCGGTGTCGACATCGTGCCGGGCGCGATCGCGGAAAGCGACTTCTCGTGCCTCGGCGGCTATCACGCGGCGTCGCGGCTGTTCGAATCGGTGCGGCCGAGCGCGATCTTCGCGGGCAACGACCTGATGGGCGTCGGCGCGTTGCGCGCGGCGGCCGAGCGCGGTATGCGCGTGCCCGACGACTGTTCGATCATCGGGTTCGACGACATCGAATTCTCCCGCTACACGTATCCGGCACTGTCGACGGTCGGCCAATCGGTGCGTGCGCTCGGCGAAATGGCCGCGCAGACGCTGATCGAGCGGATCGGCGGCGGCTCGACCGCCGTGCCGAGCCGCCGCCGCGTCGTGTCGCCGCGCCTCGTGCTGCGCGAATCGACGGCGATCTACCGCGAGCCGCCGGCATCGGGCGGTCGCGCATGACGGCGCCCGCAGCAAACACCGGCCGCGTGACGGTAGTCGGCAGCCTCAACATGGATCTCGTCGTGCGCGCGCCGCGTCTGCCGCTGCCGGGCGAAACGCTCGCCGGTCATGCGTTCGCGCAGGCGGCGGGCGGCAAGGGCGGCAACCAGGCCGTCGCGGCCGCACGGCTCAGC
>NZ_JAAGPE010000177.1:0-238 GCF_017104605.1 Burkholderia sp. Ac-20384
GAACAAAAAAACCACAACAACAGCTGTAACAACCAGATCTCAGTGCTGAAACATTATTAAAGGATGTAACACCCACAGAGTACAGTAGCATAGCACTCAAGCAGCGTGACAGCGTAGCGTCGTGTGAGAGTAGTGGCCCACAACCACCACAGGAGTCGATACCAGCGTAGTATCTATCGCGGTCGTAGGTACCATACCAAGCGAATATTGACCGAGACAAGGATGATGTAGTACTCAA
>NZ_JAAGPE010000178.1:0-21037 GCF_017104605.1 Burkholderia sp. Ac-20384
GCGAGTCGGTGCCGCCCGGTGCCGCCCGGTGCGGCGCGGTGCCGCTCGGTGCCGCGCGGTGCGGCTCGGTGCGGCTCGGGGCTGCGCGGTTCTGCTCGGTGCCGCTCGGGGCTGCGCGGTGCTGGTCGGTGCCGCCCGGGGCTACTCGGTGCCGCCCGGTCAACGCGGCAACGATCGACGCGGCAACGCGCCCCCGCTCCGTCGCGCTCGACGCTTGCCGGTCATGACCCGAGCCGGCGTCAGCCGTCGAACGGCATCAGCTCATAACTCGTGCTCCGCCCGCCGGACGACGATCGACGCAGCACGCCATGCTCGACGAGCTCGGTGATGTCCCGCAGCGCGGTGTCTTGCGAGCACTTCGCCAGCGCCGCCCACTTGGTGGAAGTCAGTTTCCCCTCGAAGCCGTCGAGCAGGCGATTCATCACCTTCACCTGGCGTGCGTTCATCGCGAAGCCCGCACAGCGCTGCCAGAAGCGCGCCTTGACCAGCACCGCGTCGAGCGTCGTGTGCGCGTGATCGATGGCCCGGCCGAGCGCGGTCAGGAACCACGCGAGCCATTCCGTGACGTCGAGCGAGCCGCGCTGCGTCCGCTCCAGCACGTCGTAATACGCGTTGCGCTCGCGCTGGATTTGCGCCGACAGGCTGTAGAAGCGCTGCGGACTGCGGTCGGCGCGCGCGAGGACCAGATCGCCGAGCGCGCGCGCAATCCGGCCATTGCCGTCGTCGAACGGGTGGAGCGTGACGAACCACAGGTGCGCCAGGCCGGCGCGGATCAGCAAGGGCTCGACCGGTGCGGCATTGAGCCACGCGAGAAAGCGCCCGATCTCGCCGGCGAGGCGCGCGGCGGGCGGCGCCTCGAAATGTACGCGCTGCCGGCCGATCGGCCCGGACACGACCTGCATCGGCCCGGTGGCATCCGTGCGCCAGCCGCCGACCGTGATCCGCGCCATCCCCGAGTAGCCGGTCGGGAACAGCGCCGCATGCCACCCGAACAGACGGGCGTCCGTGACCGGTGCCGCCGCATGGGTCGTCGCGTCCAGCACCATGTCGACCACGCCCTCGACGTGACGATCGACCGGCGCCAGCGCACCGATATCGACGCCGAGCCGACGCGCGATCGACGACCGGACCGATGCGACGTTCAGGCTTTCGCCCTCGATCGCGCTGGTCTTGACGACGTCTTCCGTCAGCGCAGCCAGGCTGGCCTCGTCGCGCAACGCCAGGCCGACATCCGCCAGCCGCCCGGCCAGCATGCCTTGCGCACGGCTGACGTCGGCGAGTGGCGTCGCCAGTGCCGGGAGGTCGAAGCGCCACGCGGGCCAGTCGGCCGACTCCCAGATGTAGGTGTAATCTCCGCTCATGATGCGGAGATTATCCCACCGATTCACCGCACGACTCAATATTCTCCGCAAATTCTGCGGAGAATAACCGCCTCATTCCCCGCAACCCCGTGCGTTACCGCGCCCGTCCCGCCCCGCCCTTCCCCGCCGGCGCAGCCTCGCCGAGCCGCTCCGCGAGAAACCCGATGAACGTGCGCAGCGTGACGAACCCTTCCCGATGCTGCGGAAACACCGCATTGAGCGTGATCGGCGACGGCGCATACGCGTCGAGCACCGGCACCAGCGCGCCGCTGTCGAGCGCCCCGCCGACGATGAAATCCGGCAGCAGCGCGATGCCGAGCCCCGCGATCGCCGCGTCGCGCACCACTTCGCCGTTGTTCGCGACGAGCGGCCCCTGCACGTCGAACGTGCGCGCCGCGCCGTCGACGCGGAACTCCCAGCCGATGCGCCGCTCGCGCCCGTACAGCACGCACGTATGGCCGGCGAGATCGGCCGGCGTCTGCGGCGTGCCCTGCCGCTTCAGGTAGGCGGGGCTCGCGCACGCGACCATCCGCCACGCGCCGAGCGCTCGCGCGATCAGCGTCGAATCCTCGAGCGAGCCGATCCGCAGCACCAGGTCGAAGCCCTCGCCGATCAGGTCGACGCGGCGGTCGGTCAGGTCGAGGTTCAGCCGCACGGCCGGGTGCGCGGACAGGAATTCCGCGATCAGCGGCGACACGTGCGTGATCCCGAACGACAGCGGCGCGCTGATTTTCAGCGACCCGTGCAGCTCGGTGCTGCGCACCGACATCGCCTGCTCGGCGTCGGCGATCTCCGCGAGGATCCGCTGCGCGCGCGCATAGAACTCCTGCCCCGATTCGGTCACCGCGAGGTTGCGCGTGTTCCGGTGCAACAGCCGCACGCCGAGCGACGCCTCCAGCGCCATCGTGCGCCGGCTGACGAACTGCTTGGACAGCATCAGCTGGTCGGCCGCCGCCGTGAAGCTGCCCGCATCGACCGTCGCGACGAAGATCCTGAGATCGTTCAGTTCCATATTGTCCACTCCATAGCGACAGTCATTATCTCTACAGCCATTTATTTGTCAAATCGATTGACCTAAGATTCATCTCAACGAACGGCCGGGCCCACTTCCGAGGTCCGGCGTCTTGAGGAACAAAAATCATGATCGAAATCCGTGCAGCAAACCAACGTGGCCGTGCGGAGCATGGCTGGCTCAGCTCCCGTCATTCGTTTTCGTTCGCGAATTACTACGATCCGAAGCAAGTCGGCTTCTCCGACCTGCTGGTGATCAACGACGACCGCGTCGCCCCGGGCCGCGGCTTCGGCACGCACCCGCACCGTGACATGGAGATCATGTCGTACGTGCTCGACGGCGCGCTGGAACACAAGGACTCGATGGGCACCGGTTCGGTGATCGTGCCGGGCGACGTGCAGCTGATGAGCGCCGGCACCGGCGTGCGTCACAGCGAGTTCAACCACTCGCCGGAACTGCCGGTCCACTTCCTGCAGATCTGGGTCGGGCCGTCGGAAAAGGGTGCCGAGCCGCGTTATCAGCAGACGAATGTCACGGCCGGCGACAAGCGCGGCAAGCTCGCGCTCGTCGTCTCGCCGACCGGCGACGCCGGTTCGCTGAAGATCCGGCAGGACACGCGGATCTACGCGGGCCTGTTCGACGGCGATGAACGCGCGACGCTGGAACTGGCGCCGAACCGCTTTGCATACGTGCACGTGGCACGCGGCAGCGTGACGGTCAACGGCGTGACGCTCGGCGAAGGCGACGGCGTGCGCATCCGCGACGAACAGGCGCTGACGTTCGCCGACGGGAAGGATGCCGAAGTGCTGGTGTTCGACCTGCGTCCGGTCGAAGTAACGGCCGAGTGGGCATGACGCCCGTTCGGGAAACCGGGCCCCGCTGAACGCGGGGCCCTTTTAATCGGAGATTCGCAACATGGCCAAGGTACTCGTTCTTTACTACTCGTCCTACGGGCACGTCGAGACGATGGCGCAGCACATCGCGGAAGGCGCGAAATCGGTGGCGGGCGTCGAGGTCACGCTCAAGCGCGTGCCGGAAACGATTCCCGTCGACCAGGCCCGCGCGATCGGCGTGAAGGTCGACCAGGCTGCCCCGGTCGCGACGGTGGACGAGCTCGCCGACTACGATGCGATCATCTTCGGCACGCCGACCCGCTTCGGCAACATGGCCGGCCAGATGCGCACCTTCCTCGACCAGACCGGCGGCCTGTGGATGAAGGGCGCGCTCGTCGGCAAGATCGGCAGCGTGTTCGCGTCGACCGGCACGCAGCACGGCGGCCAGGAAACGACGATCACGTCGTTCCACACGACGCTGCTGCACCACGGGATGGTGATCGTGGGCGTGCCGTATGCGTGCAGCGGCCTCGTCAACATGAACGAAATCACCGGCGGCACGCCGTACGGCGCGACCACGCTCGCCGGCGCGGACGGTAGCCGCCAGCCGAGCGCGAACGAGCTCGACATCGCGCGCTACCAGGGCAAGCACGTCGCGGAAATCGCGAGCAAGCTCGCGTCGTAACGCGGCGGCCCGCCAGTTCGGGCAGCCCCGCACACACGCAAACGGCGCCGGTCGATCCGGCGCCGTTTGCGCTGTGCCCGGGTTCCGGCCGTTACTGGCCCGATGCCGGGGCGGCCGGCGCCGCCTTCGTCGCGGGCGCCTTCTGCGTGGCGTTCTGCGGATAGTTGCTCTGGTCGTTGGTCAACCGGTAGCCGCTGCCCGTGCCGATCGCCTTCAGGTCCGACGCGTGCCGCGCCCGGGCGGCCTTGCGGGCTGCCTTCTTCTGCGCCTTGTCGACCTGCTTCTGCGTCGGCGCGGACGCCGGATCCTGCGCGTATGCCGCCGGCGCGGCGGTCAACAGCAGACCGAACGACGCCGTTACTGCTACTGCCACCGATACCACGCGAGACTGCTTCATGGCCGGATCTCCTTGTCGATTGTTGGTTGTGGGTCGGACACCTGCGCGCACACGACCGCTTGCGGCAACGGCGCCGATGCAACGTTAGCCGATCAGTATTCAGTTGTCCGTGTGCGTTCCTGAATTCTCCCGATAACGGCCACGATACATGCGTACCGCGCGCGCCGTCGTTTCGGTGCCGCACCGGCGCCATCAGGGAAACCGATAACCCGGCCCGGCCCCGCCCGGCCGGCGCTCAGACCCAGCGCGACAGCACCGGCAGCAGGACCGGCACGACGAAGGCCGTCAGCACGCCGTTCAGCCCCATCCCGAGCCCGGCGAACGCGCCGGCCTCCTCGCTGACCTGGAACGCGCGCGCGGTGCCGATCCCGTGCGACGCGACGCCGAGCGCGAACCCGCGCACGGCCGGTTCGTCGACCCGCAGCACATTGAGGATCCCGCGCGCGCACACCGCCCCGAAAATCCCGGTGGAGATCACGAGCACTGCGGTGAGCGACGGAATCCCGCCGATTTCGGCCGCGACGGCCATCGCGATCGGTGTCGTCGCCGATTTCGGCGCGAGCGATGCGATCGTCTGGTGCGACGCGCCGAACAGCGCAGCGATGCCGACCGCCGACACGATCGCGGTCAGCGAGCCCGCCAGCAGGCCGACCAGCAGCGGCACCGCGGCGCGGCGCAGCTTCGACCACTGGCGGTACAGCGGCAGCGCGAGCGCGACGGTCGCGGGGCCGAGCAGGAAGTGGACGAACTGCGCGCCTTCGAAGTACGTCGGATACGGCGTATGGGTGAGCGTCA
This sequence comes from Burkholderia sp. Ac-20384, assembly GCF_017104605.1. Classification (NCBI taxonomy): domain Bacteria; kingdom Pseudomonadati; phylum Pseudomonadota; class Betaproteobacteria; order Burkholderiales; family Burkholderiaceae; genus Burkholderia; species Burkholderia sp. Ac-20384. Next base: position 5,084 of record NZ_JAAGPE010000178.1, read on the forward strand.
GCAGCACGACGATCAGCGCGACCGCGATCAGCACCGGGTTCGCGAGCGGGTTGAAGCGGGCCCGTGCATAGACGGCCTGCGCGAGCAGATAGGCGACCAGCGTGATGGTCAGGCCGAGCAGCGGGGTCGCGGCGAGATAGACCCAGATCGCGCCGAGCTTCGGGAGGGCCGTCATCGCGTGCCCTCCGCAGCACCGCCCGCGCGCCGCTGGCGGCGCAGCAGCGCACGCGTGACGAGCGCGGTCACCGCGATCGCGAGCGTGGTGCTGACGGCCAGCGCGACGACGACCGCAACCGCATCGCCGCGCACGCGGTCGGCCGACACCATGATCCCGACGCCGGCCGGCACGAACAGCAGCGACAGGTGGCGCAGCAGCTCGAGCGCGGTCGGCTCGATCGCGTCGGCCACCTGAGGGCGCAGCATCACGAAGCCGAACAGCAGCAGCATGCCGATCACCGGGCCCGGCACCGGCAGGCCGAACAGGTAGGACACGCCTTCCCCGAGACACTGGAAGATCAGCAAGACCGCGAACGCCTGCAGCATGAACCGCTTCTCCCGAACGGGGCCGCGCTGCCGGACGGCCGCGCGACCGATGGCCGGCGGCTTGCGACGCCGGCGTGAACGATACGGGCGATCGTACCAACTTCACGCGCGATCGGACATCGCCGCGTGCGGCTGCGGCCGGGAGGCGCCGCCGGGAGCGCGGCTCGCCCTGTACTCCGTCACTGCCCCGGCACGTGAACGCCCTCGCGCCCGGCGGCCGGCTCAGCGGCCTTGCCGCGATACCACACCGCATAGACGACAGACAGCACGATCATGAACGGCACGCCGCAGAACAGCGTCATCCGGAACTCGCGTGTGAAGTACGTCGTCACCAGCGCCGCGAACATCAGCGCGGCGCCGAGCAGCGACGTGACCGGGAAGCCCCACATCCGGAACGCGAGCGCCTGGCCGCGGTGGTGCCGGCGGAAGAACAGGTGCGTGACGAAGATCATCAGCCACGTGAACATCGCACCGAACATCGACACCGACATCATCATCACGAACGACGTGTCCGGATACAGCACGTTCAGCACGGTCGCGAGCGCGATCCCGATCGCGGACAGGCCGAGCGCCGCCGCCGGCACGCCGTGGCCCGTCAGCCGGCCGAGCGCCTTCGGCGCGTAGCCGGCGCGCGACAGGCTGAACATCATTCGCGTCGTGATGTAGAGCTGGCTGTTCATCGCCGACAGCGCGGCCACCAGGATCACGAAGTTGATCACGCCGGCCGCGCCCGGCACGTGCGTCGCGGCCATCACCTTCACGAACGGGCTTTCGTCGGCGCCGGCCGCCGTCCACGGGACGATCGCCAGCATCAGCGCGAGCGTCAGCAGGTAGAAGAACACGAGGCGCACCATCGTCGCGCGGAACGCGCGCGTGATCGCCTGGTGCGGGTCGCGCGCCTCGCCGGCCGCGACCGCGATCATCTCGATGCTCAGGTAGCTGAAGATCGACACGATCACCGCGACCCACATCCCCCACACGCCCTTCGGAAAGAAGCCGCCGTGCGCCGTGTAGTTCGCGAAGCCGATGCCGGAGCCCGCCGGCGCACCGAACACGACCACCGCACCGAGCGCGATGAACGCGACGATCGCGGCGATCTTCAGCATCGAGAACACGTACTCGACCGCGCCGAACACCTTCACGCTGACCAGGTTGATGCCGATCAGCGCGGCCGAGAAGCCGACGATCCAGTACCAGCCCGGCACGGCCGGAAACCAGTACTTCATGTACACGGCGATCGCCGTCACCTCGGTGCCGACCGCGAACACGATCGACGCCCAGTACGCGTAGCGCACGAGAAAGCCGGCCCACGGGCTCACGTAGTGCTCGGCATACGCGCCGAACGAGCCCGACGTCGGGTGCGCGACCGTCATCTCGGCGAGGCAGCCCATCAGCAGCAGCGCGATCAGCGCGCCGATCGCATAGCTGACGAGCACGCTCGGCCCGGCGAAGCCGATCGCGAAGCCGCTGCCGAGGAACAGCCCCGTCCCGATCGCGCCGCCGATCGCGATCATCGACAGCTGCCCGGTGGACAGCCCGCGATGCAACCCCTTCTCACGTTCGACGATCGCGTCGAATCCCTGCCGCTGGTTCATGCCGTGTCTCCTTCGTCGCACGCGCCCCGCGTGGTGCGGAACGTCGTCCGATCTCGTTTTGTTGCGTCGTGTTGCGCCGTACTGCGTTGTATCGCGTGCCGGATTGCGCGGGCCGTCAGGTCACCGACTTGCGCGCGAGGAATGCGTCGGTGTTCCATGCACCGCTCGTCACCACGTCCTTCAGCGCGGCGATCGTGTCCCACACGTCGACGTAGCGCACGTACAGCGGCGCGAAGCCGAAGCGCAGGATGTCGGGCGCGCGGAAGTCGCCGATCATGTTGCGCGCGATCAGCGCCTGCACGATCGCGTAGCCCTGCTCGTGCGCGAGCGACACCTGGCTGCCGCGCTGCGCGGCATCGCGCGGCGACGCGAGCGTGAAGCCGAGGCCCGCGAGTTCCTGGTCGACGAGCGCGATGAACAGGTCGCCGAGCGCGACGCTCTTGTCGCGCAGCACATCGAGATCGACGCCGTCGAATGCGTCCAGCGCCGCTTCGAGCGCGATCACGCCGAGCTGCGGCGCGGTGCCCGTCAGCATCCGGTCGATCGCCGGATGCGGCGCGTAGTCATGCGTGAAGTCGAACGGCTTCGCATGGCCGTGCCAGCCCGTCAGCGGCTGCCGCACGCTCGCGAGATGCCGCGACGCGACGAACACGTAGGCCGGTGCGCCCGGCCCGCCGTTCAGGTACTTGTAGCCGCACCCGACCGCGAAGTCCGCGTCGCACGCGTTCAGCCCGATCGGCATCGCGCCGGCCGAGTGGCACAGATCCCACACGCTCAGCGCGCCGGCCTCGTGCGCGTGGCGCGTGACGGCCGCCATGTCGTAGCGCTTGCCGCTCTTGTAGTTCACGTGCGTCAGCGACACGACCGCGACGCTGTCGTCGATCGCCGCGACGATGTCGTCCGGATCGACGCAGCGCAGCTCGCAACCGGTCATCTCGGCGACGCTCGCCGCGATATAGACGTCGGTCGGGAAATTGGTGCGCTCCGCGAGGATCACGCGGCGCCCCGGCCGCATCCGCGTGGCCGCCACCAGCACCTTGAAGAGATTCACCGACGTCGAATCGGCGACGATCACCTCGCCGTCGCCCGCGCCGATCAGCTTCGCGATCTTGTCGCCGGTGCGCTGCGGCGCCGGGTACCAGTCGGCGTCGTTCCACGAGCGGATCAGCCCGTGCGCCCATTCCTGCTGGAGCGCGCGCTGCATGCGCGCCGGCACGTTCGCCGGCATCGCGCCGAGCGAGTTGCCGTCGAGATAGATCGTGTCCGCGGGCAGGTCGAAGCGCGCACGGCAGTGGGCGAGCGGGTCGGCCGCATCGAGTGCGGCGCAGTGTTCGCGTGTGGTCATGAAATCAGGTTTCCTTCTTGAATGGGGTTCGTCGTAAGGGGCGTCAGGCCGCGCGCGACGCCGCGGCCGGCGGCAGGTCGAAGAAACGCAGCGCGTTGCCGCCGAGGATCTTGGCTTTCGCGGATTCGGAGAGATCGGGATGCTGCTCGACGAGCGAACCGATCCGTTGCTCGCCCAGCGGGAACGGATAGTCGGAGCCGAGCATCACGCGGTCCTCGCCCATCGTGTCGACCAAGAGGCGCAGCGCGCCGCGATCGAATACCGCGCTGTCCACGTGGAAGCGGTCGAGATAGCTGACGGGCGGATGCGGGCAGTCCTCGCGCACGATGTCGCGCTGCTCCCATGCGTTCTGCACGCGGCCGAGCAGGAACGCGAAGCTGCCGCCGCCGTGCGCGAAGCACAGCTTCAGCGTGCGCGGAATCCGCTCGAACGCGCCGGACAGGATCAGCGACACCATGCTCAGCTGCGTCTCGGCCGGCATCGCGACGAGCCACGGCAGCATCCATTTCTTCATCCGGCCGTCGGTCATCATGTCCCACGGGTGCACGAGCACCGGAATGCCGTCGTTCGCGCAGTGCGCGAGGAACGTGACGAGGTGTTCGTCGTCGAGGTCGAGCGGCCCGAGATGGTTGCCGATCTGCACGCCGCGATGGCCGGCGCGATGCGCGCGCGTCGCTTCGCGGCACGCGAGCTCGACGTCCTGCAGCGGCACCTGCGCAAGCGCGAGCATCCGGTCGGGCGCATGCGCGCACAGCTCGAGCGCGCGGTCGTTCATCCGCATCGCCCAGTCGTGCGCATCGTGCGGTGCGCTGTCGTAGCCGAACATCACGGGCGTCGCGCACATCAGCTGGATGTCGATGCCGAGCGCGTCCATCTCCTCGAGGCGCGCGGCCGGGTCCCACAGCGCGCGGTAGACCGGGCGAAACGCGCGCTCGCCCGTCATGATCATCCCGTTCTGGCCGTCCGCGTCGATGCGCAGCCACGGCGCGCGCTGCGCGTCGAGGCGCGCGGCTTCTTCCCGCGAGATCGGCGGGAAGAAGTGCGAATGCATGTCGATTCGAAGTGTCATCGTCGTTCTGTCGGTGAAAGGGCGCGGCGGGTCAGGCCGCCTTGCCGGGATGCAGGTGGCCGCAATGCGCGCAGCGGCGCAACGTGTCCGACGCATAGAACGCGTCGAACAGCGGCGGCAAGTCGTCGACGATGCTCTTGAGCTGCACCTCGACGCGATGGACGAGATGCCCGCACGCGTCGCAGTACCACTCGAACCCGTCGACGATGCCCGCCGGACGCTGGCGCTCGATCACGAGGCACGCGCTGCCGGCCTCGGGGCGCTGCGGCGAATGCCGCACGTGCGGCGGCAGCAGGAACATGTCGCCTTCCTTCAGGTCCACGCGTTCGCGCTTGCCGTCGATCCACAGGTGCAGGTACGCATTGCCGCGCAACTGGTAAAAGAATTCCTCGAACGGATCGTCGTGATAGTCGGTGCGATGATTCGGGCCGCCGACGACGGTCACGATGAAATCGCTGTCCTGCCACACCTGCTGGTTGCCGACCGGCGGCTTCAGCAGGTGCGCATGCTCGTCGATCCAGCGCGAGAAATTGAACGGGGTGCCGTACTTCAGCATGGTCGTCTCCTCCGGGCGGGTGACGTGAAACGCCCCCTCGCCGCGCATGTCATTTTTTCGGTGCGTACGCGATCGCCTTCATCTCGATCAACAGATGCGGATGCGGCAGCTGATGCACCGCGACCGTCGTACGCGTCGGGCCCGTTTCGTCGAAATACTCGCCGTACACCGCGTTGTAGCCGGCGAAATCGTTCATGTTCACGAGGAACGACGAGATCTCGACGAGCGACGACAGGTCGGCACCTTCGCTGCGCAGGATGTCGCGGATGTTCTCGATCACCGTGCGCGTCTGCTCGCGGATGTCGAGCTGCACGGTGCCGAGTGCGTCGGCCGACGCACCCGCGATCGTGTTGTCGGGCCGCCGCGAACTGGTGCCCGATACGAACAGGAAATCGCCCGCACGCGTGATGTGCGGAAAGCGGCCGCGCGGCGTGGCCTTGCCGGGCACGACGCGGCCCTGGATCGAATGGTCTTGGCTCATGATGGTCGAGTGGTGGTGAATTCGGTGCTGCCGAGCCCGTGCACCGTGCAGTGCACGTGTGCGCCGGCAGGTAACGCATCGGCGGCCGTCGCGGCGCCGGCCATGATCAGCGAGCCGGCCGGCAACACGAGCCCGCTCGCCGCAATCAGCCGCGACGCCTGCACGACCGAGCGCAGCGGATCGCCGAGGATCGCGGCGGTCGAGCCGGCCTGGACCACGCGGCCGTTGATCCGCATCACGACGCCCGCATTGCGCAGCCCGTCGAAACGCGTGCTCCACGGGCCGATCGTGAGGCCGGCCGACGAGCAGTTGTCGGCCACCACGTCCTCCAGCGTGAAGCGGAAATCGCGGTAGCGCGAATCGATGATCTCCATCGCCGGCGCGACGGCTTCCAGGTAGCCGGATGCTTCGAGCAGCGTCAGCGGCCGGTCGATGTCGCGGCGCGTGAGGAAGCACACTTCCGGCTCGACGCGCGGATGGATGAAGCGCCCGAGCGCGACGTGCCCGCCGTCTTCTTCCAGCATCGTGTCGGTGAGCCAGCCCCAGATCAGGCTGTCGACGCCCATCTGGACCATCTTCGCGCGGCTCGTGAAACCGAGCTTCACGCCGACCATCGTCTCGCCGCGATCGATGCGGCGCTCGATCGACGCGCGCTGGATCACATAAGCCTCGTCGAGCGAGAACGCGGTGCCGGTCGTCAGTTGCGCGATCGCCTCCGCGTGGCGCGCGGCGTCGTCGACGCGGGCGGCCAGCCTGTCGAGATCGGTCATGCGGCCTCCCGTGCCTTCAGCATGTCGAGCGCGACGTCGACGATCATGTCCTCCTGCCCGCCGACCATCCGCCGCCGGCCGAGCTCGACCATGATGTCGAACGCCGACAGCCCGTATTTCGCGGCGGCCGCTTCGGTGTGGCGCAGGAAGCTCGAATACACGCCCGCGTAGCCAAGCGCGAGCGTCTCGCGGTCCACCCGCACCGGGCGCTCCTGCAACGGGCGCACGATGTCTTCCGCCGCATCGATCAGCTGCTTCACGTCGCAGCCGTGATGCAGCCCGAGGCGGTCGACCGCCGCGACGAACACTTCGAGCGGCGCGTTGCCGGCCCCTGCGCCCATGCCCGTCAGCGACGCATCGATGCGGTCGCAACCGTGCTCGAGCGCGACGATCGAGTTCGCGACGCCGAGCGACAGGTTGTGGTGCGCGTGCATGCCCGTCTGCGTGGCCGGGTCGAGCACGGCCTTCAGCGCATCGAAGCGCGCGGCGACATCACGCATGCCGAGCGCGCCGCCCGAATCAACCACGTACACGCACTGCGCGCCGTAGCTTTCCATCAGCTTCGCCTGTTGCGCGAGCGCGTCCGGCGAGGTCATGTGCGACATCATCAGGAAGCCGACGGTGTCCATCCCGAGTTCGCGTGCATACGCGATGTGCTGCTTCGAGATGTCGGCTTCCGTGCAGTGCGTCGCGATCCGCACGATGCGCGCGCCGGCGTCGTAAGCGGCACGCAGGTCGTGCACGGTGCCGATGCCCGGCAGCAGCAGCGTCGCGACCTGCGCACGCTTCACCGTGCCGGCCACCGCCTCGATCCACTGCAGGTCGGTATGCGCGCCGAAGCCGTAGTTGAAGCTCGACCCCGACAGCCCGTCGCCGTGCGCGACCTCGATGCTGTCGACGCCCGCGTCGTCGAGCGCGCGTGCAATCGCGACGGCGTTGTCGAGCGAATACTGATGGCGGATCGCATGCATGCCGTCGCGCAGCGTCACGTCCGATAGATAGATCTTTTTAGTCTGGTCGGTCATCGCCGATCTCCCGTCACGCTGCGACGCGGCTGGCCGCGATCTGTTCGGCGGCCGCGAGCGCGGCCGACGTCATGATGTCCAGGTTCCCCGCATACGACGGCAGATAGTGCGCAGCGCCTTCGACTTCGAGGAACACGCTGACCTTCAGCCCCGCGCGGCGCTCGCCCGCGTCGAACGCAAGCGGCTGCGCGGCCGTGTAGCGGTCGAACTGGACGGCCTGCTTGAGCCGGTAGCCGGGCACGTAGCTCGCGACCGCGTCGACCATCGTGCGGATCGAATGCTCGATCGCGGCGGTGTCGGCGTCTTCGTCGGTCAGGCAGTACACGGTGTCGCGCATCATCAGCGGCGGATCGGCCGGGTTCAGCACGATGATCGCCTTGCCGCGCGCGGCGCCGCCGACCGTCTCGATCGCCTTCGACGTCGTTTCGGTGAATTCGTCGATGTTCGCGCGCGTGCCGGGGCCGGCCGAGCGGCTCGAGATCGACGCGACGATTTCCGCGTAATGCACCGGCGCGACGCGCGATACCGCGTGCACGATCGGGATCGTCGCCTGGCCGCCGCAGGTCACCATGTTCAGGTTCGGCGCGTCGAGATGTTCGAACAGGTTGACCACCGGCACGACGAACGGCCCGATCGCGGCCGGCGTCAGGTCGATCACCTGCACGCCGTGACGGCCGAGCACCTCCGCATGGCGCGCATGCGCGCCAGCCGACGTCGCGTCGAACGCGATCCGCACATCGGCGAATCCGGGCATTGCGACGAGGCCGTCGATCCCGCCGGCGGTGGTCGCCACGCCGAGCCGCGCGGCACGCGCGAGCCCGTCGGAGGCCGGGTCGATGCCGACCATCGCGGCGACGTCCAGATGCTTCGCATGGCGCAGCACCTTGATCATCAGGTCGGTGCCGATGTTGCCGGAGCCGATGATGGCCACGGCGAGCTTGTCGAGGTCTTTCATCATTCACGCTCCGGTTGAGTGGAGAAATACGCGCTCACGCTGCCGAGCCCTTCGATCCGCGCCGTGAACACGTCGCCCGGCTGCACGCCGACCATCGGCCCGAGCGCGCCCGTCAGCACGATGTCGCCGGCTTGCAGCGGCGCACCGACGCGCGCCATCGTGTTCGCGAGCCACAGCGCCGCATGCAGCGGATTGCCGAGGCACGCGGCGCCCGCGCCGACACTCACCGGCTCGCCGCGCCGCTCCATCGCCATCCCGCACTGGATCGCGTCGAACGCGCCGAGCGCAACCGGCCGGCTGCCGAGCACGAACAGGCCGCTCGACGCGTTGTCCGCAACCGTGTCGGTCAGGCGGATGTCCCAGTTCGCGATCCGGCTGCCGACGATCTCGATCGCGGGCAGCGCATACGCGGTCGCGCCGATCAGGTCGGCCATCGTGTGCCGCTCGTGCGGCAGGTCGCGTTCGAGCACCAGCGCGATCTCCGCCTCGACTTTCGGCTGCTGCGTGCGCGCCAGCGCGATCTCCTCGCCGTCGGCCACCGCCATGTCGTCGAACAGCATCCCGAAGTCGGGCTGATCGACGCCGAGCTGCTTCTGCACGGCCGCCGACGTCAGGCCGATCTTGCGGCCGACGAGGCGCCGCCCCGCGGCGCGCTTGCGCGCCGTGTTCGCGCGCTGCACCGCATACGCGGCATCGAGCGCATCGCCGCCAAGCGCCGCGATCGCGTCGCGCACCGGCGCGCACGGCACGCCGTCGCGCTCGGCCGCCCACAACGTGTCGGCAATTGCCTGCACCGCATTCCGGTCGAATTCGCTCATGCTCATGCGACCCTCACGCAGACGTTGGTGGTTTCGGAATAGAAATCGAGCGAGTGACGTCCACCCTCGCGGCCGATGCCCGACAGCTTGGTGCCGCCGAACGGCGTGCGCAGGTCGCGCACGAACCACGCGTTCAGCCACACGATGCCCGTCTCGATCCGCTTCGCGACGCGATGGCCGCGCGCGAGGTGCGTCGTCCACACGCTTGCGGCCAGGCCATACGCGCTGTCGTTCACGCGACGGATCACTTCGTCCTCGCTGTCGAACGGCGCGACGTGGCACACGGGCCCGAAGATCTCCTCGGTCACGCAGCGCGCGGTGTCGGGCAGCCCGGTCCAGATGGTCGGCTGCACGAATGCGCCGTCGTCGCGCGCATCGCCGAACGCCGGCACGCCGCCGCCAGTCACGACCGTCGCGCCTTCGTCGACGGCCAGCCGGAAATACGACAGCACCTTGTCGCGATGACCGCGCGAGATCAGCGGCCCCATCGTCGTCGCAGGATCGTCGGGCGCCCCGACTTGCAGCGCCTCGGTGCGCGTTTTCAGCGCGGCGACGAAGCGCTCGAAGATCGGCCGCTCGACGTACACGCGTTCGCTGCACAGGCACACCTGGCCGGCATTGGTGAAGCTCGACTTGACGATGCCGTCCACCGCCGCGTCGAAATCGGCGTCGGCGAACACGACGGCCGCGTTCTTGCCGCCGAGTTCGAACGAGATGTCCTTCACGCCGTCGGCGACGGCCTTCATGATCGCGCTGCCCGTGCGCGATTCGCCGGTGAACGTGATCGCGTCGATACCCGGATGGCGCGTGAGGAATTCGCCGGCGGCGGCCGGCCCGTGGCCGTGCACGAGGTTGAACACGCCGCGCGGCAGGCCGACCGCGTCGATCACTTCGGCGAGCAGCGTCGCGGAACCGGGCGTCTCTTCCGACGGCTTCGCGACGACGCAGTTGCCCATCGCGAGCGCCGGCGCGACCTTCCACGTGAACAGCAGCAGCGGCAGGTTCCACGGCGAGATGATGCCGACCACGCCGAGCGGCTTGCGCGTCACGTAGTTGAGATACTGCGCGCCGTCGGCCGTCTGCGATTCGAAGCAGTCGTCGCCGGCCGTGCGGACCAGGTCGGCGAACGTGCGGAAATTGGCGATGCCGCGCGCGATGTCGAGCGTGCGGGCCTGCGCGAGCGGGCGGCCGGTGTCGGCCACTTCGGCCGCGACGAAATCGTCGAAGCGTGCCTGGATGCCGTCGGCAATCCGGTGCAGCCAGTCGGCCCGCTGCGCGGGCGTCGTGTCGCGCCAGCCGGCCGCCTGCGCGGCGCGTGCCGCACGCACCGCGGCGTCGACGCTCGCTTCATCGGCCTCGCAGACGCGGGCGATTTCGCGGCCGTCGACGGGGCTCGTATCCGCGAACGTGCGCGCGGTTTCGACGAACGCGCCGTCGATGTAGTGTCGCAACAGCCGCGGCGTGCGCGCGGCGTCAGTCGTGTCTCGATTCACAGCGTCTCCTGCTCGTATGGACTGTCAGCAGGAGTCTAGGGAAGCCGCGCGAGAAGCGACAATCAAACATTCGGCGCTGGCTATGCTAAACCGGAATACCCGCGAGAGCCTTGCTCAGAAAGGGTTTCCGGCCGGTACTCAGTTACCCGGCTCGTGCTCCTGCACCGCTTCCTTCAGGCATTCGATGAACGCGCGGCACGCGGCGCTCTGCTCCTTGTTCGAGCGCACCGAGAACCCGACCGTACCGAACGCGCCCGTTTCGGGCAGGTCGAGCATGCGCAGCAGCCCGGCCTGCGCGAACTGCCGCGCGGCGACGCGCGGCATCAGCGCGATGCGCGGCGTGTCGAGCAGCAGCCCGATATTGGTGAGCAACGACAGCGATTCGACGATGTCGGTGGGCAACGGCAATCCGGCCGCACGGAACAGGTGCTCGGCCGCAAGCCGCGACGGCGAATCGGGCGTCGGCAGGATCCACGGCGCGTCGACCAGTTCGCGCAGCGACGGCGCAGGATCGGGCACGGGGCCGTAGCCATTGCCGACCACCGCGCACATCGACTCGTCGAACAGCGCCTCGTGCGTGAGCGGGAACGCGCTTGCGATCGGCAGCTCGCGCTCGGGCAGCCGGCCGACGACGATGTCGAGATCGCCGGTGGCCAGCGCCGGGAACAGGTGCGCGGTCGTGCCTTCGCGCACAGTTACGAGCACCTGCGGCGTGCGTGCTTTCAGCATCGCGATCGCGCGCGGCAGCAGGCGTGCGGATGCCGAGATCAGCGTGCCGACGATCACATGCCCGCTCGTGCCGAGCCGGAAATCGTTCAGTTCGTCGGTCATGTAGCGCAGCTCGGCCATCAGCGATTTCACGCGCCGCCCGAGCAGCAGGCCGAGCTCGGTCGGCACCACGCCGCGATTCGAGCGCGAGAACAGCGCGCCGTCGAAGCACGATTCGAGCTCATGGATCACCTTCGTCACGGCCGGCTGCGTGAGCCGCATCTCGTTGGCCGCACGCACCACCGAGCGCGTTTCCAGCACGCGCTCGAAAATCATCAACTGGTTCAGCTTGAGCCGGCGGATCAGGGAGATCTCGCTGAGCGGATTCGCGTCCATGTCTGCTTCGTCGTCGAAAGGGGGATGCCGGACCTTAGCAACTTTACGGTCGGCGCGCATCGGGAGATGCACGGCCCGTACGGCACCCGCCCTTGCGTTCGCCTTTGTATCAGTAGACGCCCATCATCGCGGACAGCTCCGCCACATACTCGCCATAACGCGGATCGCGCTTGATCTCGTCGGGCTGGCGCGGCCGCGGCAGGTCGATCCTCACGTCGTGCAGCACGCGCCCCGGGCGCGCCGACATCACGAGCACGCGATCCGACAGGAACACCGCCTCGTGAATGCTGTGCGTGACGAGCAGCACCGTCAGCGTGCTCTGCTGCCAGATGCGCAGCAGCTCGACGTTGAGCCGGTCGCGCGTGAGCGCATCGAGCGCGCCGAACGGCTCGTCCATCAGCATCACGCGCGGCGCCAGCAGCAGGATCTGGCCGATCGCCGCGCGCTGCCGCATCCCGCCCGACAGCTCGTGCGGATAGCGGTCGACGAACTGCGTGAGGCCGAGCGTGTCGAGCAGCGCGGGCAGCCGTGCGTCGACGTGCGCGCGCGGCAGGTTGCGCAATTTCGCGCCGAGCCGGATGTTCGCGCCGACGGTCAGCCACGGCAGCATGTTGCTGGTCTGGAACACGACGCCGATGTCGGGATGCGGGCCGGCCACCGGCGTGCCGCCGACGCGGATCGACCCGGCATCGCACGGCACGAGCCCCGCGACCATCCGCAGCAGCGTGCTCTTGCCGCAGCCGCTCGGTCCGAGGATCGACACGAACTCGCGGGGTTGCACGCACATCGACACCTGGTCGAGCGCGTTGAACGCCTCGGCGCCGCCGCGCGCGGCGAAGCGCTTGCCGGCCTGCTCGACGGCGATCAGTGCGTCCGCGCGGGCGCCATCCTGCGCGGGCGCCGACGTCGCGCCTTCGGAAACGGAAGCGCGCCGCACCGGGCGCGCGAGATTGACGATCGTCATCAGGCCGTGACTCCTCTCCACCAGACTGCACGCGAAACCAGCTCGACCGCGCCGTAGAACAGCATCGCGAGCGCGGTCACCATCAGGATCGCCGCGAAGCACAGCGGCGTTTGCGCATTCGACGTCGCGAACACGATCAGGTGCCCGAGCCCCGCTTCCGCGCCGATGAACTCGCCGACGATCGCGCCGATCACCGCGAGCGGCATCGCGATCTTCAGGCCGTCCATCAGCGCCGGCAGCGCGGCGGGCAGGCGCAGGTGCCAGAACGTGTGCGCCGCCGATGCGCCGAGCGCACGGAAGTGCTCGTCGAGATGGCGCGGCACGCCCGCGAGGCCGCCCATCGTCGCGACCACGATCGGGAAGAACGCGAACAGCACGGCCGCCGCGAGCTTCGACGCGAAACCGTAGCCGAACCAGACGATCAGCAACGGCGCGAGCGCGATCTTCGGCATGCTCTGCAGCGCGGTCACGAACGGCAGCAGCGTGCGCCGCACGAGATGCGACGCGCTCGCGAGCAGCCCGATCGCGAGGCCGCCGGCCACCGCCAGCGCGAAGCCCGCGAACACTTCCCAGGCGGTCGTCAGCGTGTCGGCCAGCAGTTGCGCGCGCATCTCCCAGCCGGCCGCGAGCACCGACGACAGCGACGGCAGCACGTACTCGCGCGTGCCGGTCCAGCGCACGCCGACCTCCCATGCGACGCCGACGATCGCCCAGAACGCGACCGTCTCGATCAGCCGCTTCATGCCGGGTCTCCTTGCGGCGCATCGCGCTGTGCACCCGCATCCGCATCCGCATCGTCGTCCGAAGCAGCAGCCGGCGCGTTGCCGCGCGACTTCTCCGCGACGAGATGTGGCGGCGGCGGCACGACGAAGCGTGCGAAGCGGTACTGGTCGAACGATTCGACCGTGCGCTCCCACACCTGCGGCTCGCGCGGATCGCGTTCGCCGATCTGCTCCATCGCGCAGTACACCTCGACGTTGTTGCCGTCCGGGTCCTTGAACACCAGGAAGAAATTGTCGCCGGGCCCGTGCCGCCCGATGCCGCGCACGATCTCGACACCGTGCGACTGCAGCACCTTCACCGAGCGCTCCATCTCCTCGATGCTGTCGACCAGGTACGAGAAATGTTCGAGGCCCGGGCGCGAATAGCGCGGCAGGTCGTCGAAATCGGGCGAATCCTTCGGCAACTGCGCGAGCGCGAGATCGTGGTGATCGGTGCCCGCGCGCAGGAACACCATCTGGTCGCCGATCCAGTCGGACACCTTCAGGCCCATCACTTCCGTATAGAACTTCGCAGACCGATGGATATCCCGCACCATCAGCACCATGTGTCCGAGCCGCCTGGGACGCAAGCTGTTCATTACCGTTCTCCTGTGTGCCCGCGCGCCGCGCAGGCCGGGTTGGACCGCCGGCGGCGGCGCGCTGCCGTCGCCGCGATCCCGATCGGGTTAGTCGACGAAGCGATTGGTGTAGAGGCTGTCGGCCTTGACCTTCGAACCGAGCGCGAACGCGCGTGACACGAAGCCGAGCGTCGCGTCGATGCGTTCGGGCCGCAGCCAGCCGAGCCGGTGGCCGGCCGCATCGTCGGTAATCAGCGCATTGGTCTCGTCGATCTGCTCGCGCAGGATCGTGCGGTCGAGCAGCGGATTGCGCGCGACGATCGCGTCGACCGCGTCCTGCGGCTTGTCGCGCATCAGCGCATAGCCGCGATACGTCGCAGCGACGAAGCGCTTGACGACGTCCGGATGCTGCGCGGCGTACGCGTCGGTCGTCACGATCCCGCTACCGGTCATGTCGAGCCCGAGATCGCGATACGTGACCTTGCCGAGCTTCTGCCCCGCGCGCCGCGCGAACGCGGCCTGCACGGGCAGGCTCGCGCCTTCCCAGCATTCGGACAGGTCGATGCGCTTCTGCAGCAGCGCGGTGTTGATCACGGCCGGATCGAGCCGCACGAGGCGGATCGCGTCGGGCGCCATCCCGTTCTGCTTCAGCCACGCGGGCACGATGTTCTGCACCGCCGACGCATTGCCGCCGCCGAGCGACAGCCCCGCGAGATCCTTCAGCGACGCGGGCCGGAAACCGGGCCGCTCCAGGTAGCACATCGCGCCCGGCCAGCGCGTGTTGATCGCGCCGACCAGCACCGTGTGGCCGCCGTGCGCGCGATTCAGGATCACGCTCACCGGATCGCCGTAGCCGAACTCGAACAGCCCTTCGTCGACCTCGTTGACGGTCCGCTGGCCGCCATAGCCGCGCTGGACCGTCACGTCGAGGCCGGCGTCCTTGTAGAAGCCCTTCGCCTGCGCGACCAGGATCCCGCCGGTGCTGCCCTGCGGCAGCCACGCGAGATTGACCCGTACCGCGTCGGCCGCGTGGGCAGCCGACGCCGCGGCGCACAGGCTTGCGGCCAGCACCGCGCCGCGCGCCAGCGCCTGGATACGCTCAAACATGTCCTCCTCCTGTCTTTGTCGAGTTCGAGTTCGGGTTCGCCTTCGGGCCGGCGCGGCGCGCGGCGCGCGGCGCGCGCCGCTTAACCGCGCACCAGCGGGTTTTCGATCGAGCCGATGCCGTCGATCGACGCGACCATCACGTCGCCCGGCTGCAGATAGATGCCGCGCCCCATGCCGACGCCCGTCGGCGTGCCGGTCGCGATCAGGTCGCCGGGCTGCAGCGTCAGGATCGACGACAGGTATTGAATCTGCTCCGCAATACTGAAGATCATCTCGCCGGTATTGCCGTCCTGCATCGTTTCGCCGTTCACCGCGAGCCGCATCCGCAGGTTCTGCGGTTCGGCGATGCACGCGCGCGGCACGAGCCAGGGCCCGAGCGGACCGAAGGTATCGAAACTCTTGCCGCGAAACCAGTCGTGCTTGAACGGATAGTCGGTGCGGCGATTCAGGTCGCGCGCGCTCACGTCGTTCAGGATCGTGTAGCCGGCCACGTAGTCGAACGCGTCGGCCACCGCGATATGGCGGCCCGGCTTGCCGATCACGACGGCCAGCTCCACTTCCCAGTCGACGCGCTCGGCCTGCGGCGGCATCACGACCTCGGCGAGCGTCGGCACCACGCTCGTCTCGGCCTTCATGAACATGTACGGCGTACTTTCCTCGCGCGGCGCAAGCTCGGTACCCATCTCGCGCGCATGTTCGTAGTAATTCGACGCCGCCGCGAAAATCCGCCGCGGCGCGTACGGCACGCGCAGCCGGTGGCCCGCGAGCGGCGCGGCGTCGAGCCGGCCGG
>NZ_JAAGPE010000179.1:0-223 GCF_017104605.1 Burkholderia sp. Ac-20384
GGGGGGAGGGGGGGGGGGGGGGGGGGGGGGGGGGGGGAGGGGGGGGGGGGGGGGGGGGGGGGGGGGGGGGGGGGGGGGGGGGGGGGGGGGGGGGGGGGGGGAGGGGGGGAGGGGGGGGGGGGGGGGGGGGGGGAGGGGGGGGGGGGGGAAGGGGGGGGGGGGGGGGGGGGGGGGGGGGGGGGAGGGGGGGGGGGAGTAATAGATTGTATTTTTTTTTTTTTTT
>NZ_JAAGPE010000180.1:0-20685 GCF_017104605.1 Burkholderia sp. Ac-20384
CGTGGACATATTGTGGCTGATCGGTGCGCGAACGGGGCCGGATTGGCCGAACGGACAGGGGGCGGCCGGCCGGTCGGCCCGCGCAGCCCCGTCCGGCGGCGCTCCCGAAAAGCGCGCCGCCGACGTGTTAACATGCGCGTCCTGCCCGCGTGTCCGCCTGCTTCGCCAGCCCGCCGCGCACGGCATCCTCCCGGCGTTCCGCCGTCAACCGCAACACCATCCGCCATCATGTCCGCAGGCCTGAATCCCGCCCAGAACGAAGCGGTGCGCTACCTCGACGGTCCCTGTCTCGTGCTCGCCGGCGCGGGCAGCGGCAAGACCCGCGTGATCACGCAGAAGATCGCGCACCTGATCGAAGCGAAAGGCTTCGAGCCGCGCCACATCGCCGCCGTCACGTTCACGAACAAGGCGGCCGCCGAAATGCGCGAGCGCGTGTCGAAGCTGCTCGAGGGCAAGACGCTCACCACGCCCGGCAAGGAAGGCCGCAAGGTGCCCGTCAACCAGCTCACCGTCTGCACGTTCCACTCGCTGGGCGTGCAGATCCTGCGCCAGGAGGCCGAGCACGTCGGCCTGAAGCCGCAGTTCTCGATCATGGATTCGGACGACTGCTTCGGGATGATCCAGGAGCAGATCGGCACGACCGACAAGGGCCTGATCCGCAAGATCCAGAGCACCATCTCGCTGTGGAAGAACGGCCTGATCATGCCGGACGAGGCGATGACGATCGCGGCCAACGAGGACGAGCACCAGGCCGCGCTGGTCTACCGCAACTACGTCGCGACGCTGCATGCGTACCAGGCGGTCGACTTCGACGACCTGATCCGCCTGCCCGCCGAGCTGTTCGCGAAGAACGAGCAGGTGCGCGACCGCTGGCAGAACAAGCTGCGCTATCTGCTGATCGACGAGTACCAGGACACCAACGCGTGCCAGTACGAGTTGCTGAAGCTGCTCGCCGGCCCGCGCGCCGCATTCACGGCAGTGGGCGACGACGACCAGGCGATCTACGGCTGGCGCGGCGCGACGCTCGAGAACCTTGCGCAGCTCGGCAAGGATTTCCCGAAGCTGCACCTGGTCAAGCTCGAGCAGAACTACCGGTCGACGGTGCGCATCCTGACCGCCGCGAACAACGTGATCGCGAACAACCCGAAACTGTTCGAGAAGAAGCTGTGGTCCGAGCACGGGATGGGCGATTCGATCACCGTCACGCCGTGCAACGACGAAGAGCATGAAGCCGAATCGGTCGTGTTCCGGCTGTCCGCGCACAAGTTCGAGCGGCGCGCGCAGTTCCGCGACTACGCGATCCTGTATCGCGGCAACTTCCAGGCGCGGATCTTCGAGCAGGTGCTGCGCCGCGAGCGGATCCCGTACGTGCTGTCGGGCGGCCAGTCGTTCTTCGACAAGGCCGAGATCAAGGATCTGTGCGCGTACCTGCGGCTGATCGCGAACGCCGACGACGATCCCGCGTTCATCCGCGCGGTCACCACGCCGCGCCGCGGGATCGGCAACACGACGCTCGAAGCGCTCGGCTCGTTCGCGGGCCAGGCGAAGGTGTCGCTGTTCGAGGCCGTGTACATGGGCGGGATCGAGGCGCGGCTGTCCGCGCGCCAGGTCGAGCCGCTGCGGATGTTCTGCGACTTCATCCAGCGCCTGACCGAGCGCGCGGACAAGGATCCTGCCACCGCCGTGCTCGACGACATGATGGAGGCGATCCACTACGAGGCGTACCTGTACGACGCGTTCGACGAACGGCAGGCGCAGTCGAAGTGGCAGAACGTGCTCGAATTCCTCGAATGGCTGAAGCGCAAGGGCACCAAGCCCGAGACGGCGGCCGTCGACGGCGAGGCGGAAGGCTTCCACAACGCGGACGGCCTCGCCGATACGGGCAAGAACCTGCTCGGCCTGATCCAGACGGTTGCGCTGATGTCGATGCTAGAGGGCAAGGACGAGGACCCGGACGCCGTGCGACTGTCGACCGTCCATGCGTCGAAGGGGCTCGAGTATCCGCACGTGTTCCTGGTCGGTGTCGAGGAAGGCATCATGCCGCACCGCGGCGGCTCCGAGGACGACGGCCCGATCGACAACGAGCGGATCGAGGAGGAGCGCCGGCTGATGTACGTGGCGATCACGCGCGCGCAGCGCAGCCTGCACCTGAACTGGTGCAAGAAGCGCAAGCGGGCGCGCGAGACGGTCGTGTGCGAACCGTCGCGCTTCATCCCGGAGATGGGGCTCGACGAGGCGCCGCCGCCGACGCCGGAAGAGGCGCCGATGTCGCCGAAGGACCGGCTCGCGAGCCTGAAGGCGTTGCTGCAGAAGTGATGCGCGCGCGTTCCGATGGAGCGCCGACAAAACGACAAAACAAAACCCCCGCGATGCGTGTGCGTCGCGGGGGTTTTTTACTGCACGGCCGGGCCGGCGTTATTTCGACGCGTTGACCATGTAGTCGACGGCGGCCTTCACATCGGCATCCGACGCGCTCGACCCGCCCTTCGGCGGCATCGCGCCCTTGCCGTGCAGCGCGTAGTTGTAGACCGTATCCATCGAGTCCTTCAGGCGCGGCGCCCAGTCTTCCTTGCTGCCGAACTTCGGCGCACCGAGCACGCCCGCCGCGTGGCAGGCCTGACAGGTCGACGTGTACAGCGCCTTGCCGGCGTCGGCGCCGGCCGGGGCAGCCGCAGCCGCGGGCGCTTCACCGGCCTTCGGGATCGCGGCGATCGCGGCCTGGGCCGCGGCGATTTGCGCGCTGGCGGCGTCCGCCGTGCCCGACGCGGCTGCGGCGCCGCTGGCGGGCTGCGCCGCGTTGGCGGCCGGTGCGGCCGGTTCGGGGAAGTTCGCGCCGTCGTTGTTCGCCATGTAGACGATCGCACGGGCGATTTCATAGTCGCTGACGTCGTCGGGGCTCGTGCCGCCGCGCGGCGGCATCGCGCCCTTGCCGGCGAGCGCCGTCTTCAGCAGCGTGTCGAAGCCTTGCGAGATGCGCGGCGCCCAGTCGTCCTTGTTGCCGAACTTCGGCGCGCCGGCGGCGCCCGTGCCGTGGCAGGTCACGCAGACGGCCTTGTAGACTTCCTCGCCGGTCTTGTACGTGCGGGGCGCATTGGCGTCCTTCACGTCGACCTTGGCGAGCGGGGCGACACGTGCGGCAACCTGTTCGTCGGATAGCGCGTCCGTGCCGGCGCCGTAACGGAACGCATGGTTCGCATAGTTGGCGAACAGGACGATCAGGATGATCGGAATCGCGAACGACGCGATGATGACGGCAATCAGCTGCCCGGGGGTTTTGACGGGAGATTCGTGGGGTGCTTCGCTCATGCTTGCCTCGTCTCCATGATTAGGAATTGTGAGCGCGGTGCAACGGCAAATGGCAGTCCAATGAAGCCCGGTCGATTATAGACGGAACGTTTACATCACGGCGAGCGGTGCGATGGCGCGTGTTTACCCGCACGCAGCGCGGCCGGGCGGGGATTCGTCGGGCAAGGTGGACGCGTCATGGGAAACCGGGTATCCTTGCCGTCTTGCCCATCGTGGGCGGCCTGTATATTGGGGTCGCTTCACTGTCACAGGCGCCCGTAGCTCAATGGATAGAGTACTGCCCTCCGAAGGCAGGGGTTGCTGGTTCGATCCCAGCCGGGCGCGCCAAAACATGCCTGTTCAGGCACTCTGCGGTTTCATCGCTTCGTCGTTTTCCCGTTTGCAGTAATATCCCGGCCGGTTAGCGGTTTTCGATCGCATGCGCATCCGATCCGGCTCAGTCGTTCGCCGGTCCGGTTCGACGTGCTCGAAGCCCGTCTGACGGCGCCGATTGAAAATGTCGACCGAAACGAGCAATAGCCGCGCCGCATCGCGGGCGGCGATCACCGCATGAGCAAATCACTCCCCGTTCAGTTCATCAACGGGCCGGACGGTACGCCGGCCTTCGTCGTGATTCCTTACGCCGACTATGTCGCGCAGCAGCGGGTCACGCCCGATCCGGTTCCGCATGAAGTCGTGACGCGCGCCGTGTTCGACGGCAGTTCGCCCGCGCGCGCGTGGCGCGAGTATCTCGGGCTGACGCGGGCCGAGGTCGCGCAGCGGATCGGCGTCAGTCGCTCGGACTACGCGAAACGCGAGAAGCGCGAGAAGCTGCGCAAGTCGGTACGCCGGAAGATCGCGGCCGCGCTCGGCATCACGCTGGCGCAGCTCGATTTCTGACGCGCGGGTCGGCGAACGCGTCGGCCGCCCCGGATGCCCCGGACGCAGCCGGCGTGCCGGTGCCGTGTTGCCTTGCCGTTGTGCGAGAATCGCCCGCAACGACAACTCCAAGCGACGATCGCGGCGGCCGTCCGCGCATCGCGCCGACCCCCGATGGCTGCCATCCCGTCTCCCTTGACCGCAGTCGATGCCCGCGCGCTGACCGATGCGCAGCAGGCGCTGCTCGCGCGTCTGCACGCCTATTCCCCCGACGACCCGACCGCGCCGCTGCCGTACAGCCGGCGCCTTGCCGAAGCCGAAGGCTGGTCGCATGCGCACGCGCTGGCGGTGATCGACGAATACAAGCGCTTCGCGTTTCTCGCGCAGGCGGCCGGACATCCGGTCACGCCGTCGGTGGCGGTCGATGCCGCATGGCATTTCCACCTGCAATACACGCTCGAATACTGGGACGTCTTCTGCGCCGGCGTGCTGCGCGCGCGGCTGCATCACATGCCCGGCACGGGCGCGCCGGACGAAGCCGCCGTGTACGCGCAGCGTTACCGTGACACGCTGGACAGCTATCGCCGGCTGTTCGGCTGCGAGCCGCCCGAGTCGATCTGGCCGCCCCTCGCCGGCCTGTGCGCCGCGTCCGGATCGCGGCAGCCGGAACCGTCGGCGGCGGACACGACAGCAGACGCGGACACGCCGGCCACCCCACCGGCTGGCCGGACCTGGCGCGACCGGCTGCCGAAACTCGCATGGCCGGCCGCCGCCGCGAGCGTCGCCGCGACCTGCGCCTCGGCGCAGGACTTCAACGTGCTGAACTACGCGGGGCCGCAGTTTCTCGTGTTCTACGTGCCGGCGTGCGTGATCGCGTTGTTGCTGATCGCGGGCCTGCAACGAGTCGAATATCGTTGCCGACGCTGGGGCGCGCATGCTCGCGAAACGCCGCCGAACCTGACAGCCGAGGCGGTCGCGTATCTCGCCGGGGGCGAATCGAGGGTCGTGCAAGTTGCGACGCTGTCGCTCATCCATGCGGGCGCGATCGACCTGCGGCTGGCGGGACGGCTGGGCGCACGGGTGCAAAGTGTCGACGCGACGCGCGCCGGCGCATATGCGGACGAATGCGCGTGGCTGGATGCACAACCGGGCGGGGAGGTCAGCTTCGGCGCGTTCCGGCAGCTTCTGGCGCGTCGCGCTGCCGAATATGCGGATGCGTTGCGCGGGTGCGGCTGGTTCTGGGCGCCGGGCGAGATGCGCACGGCGCGCATGGCCGCGCGCGGGATTGCCCTGCTGGTGCTCGGCACCGGCGCGGCGAAACTCGCGGTCGGACTGAGCCGGGGGCGTCCGGTCCTGTTGCTCGTTATCGGAATGGCGGCGTTCGCGCTTGCCTATCGCATCGTCACGCGGCGCCTGACCGGTTTCGGGCGCGGCGGCCTGACGATGGGCGGGCAGGCGTCGCGTGCCGCATACGGGAACGCGTGCCGCGACACGCCCGAGACGCCGGACGAAATGCTATGGGCGGCCGCGCTGTTTGGCGCGGGAGCGCTCGCCGGTACCGCGTGGGCCGTGCATTCGAGTGCGCTGATGGAGCCGCCGCCGTTGATGCCGGCCGCGGCGGCACGCGCCGGCGGTTCGAGCGGATCGGGAAGCAGCAGTTGCTCGAGCAACTCGGGGACGAACTGCTCGTCATCGAGTTCGTGCAGTTCCAGCTCGTGCAGTTCGAGCAGTTGCGGCGGGTGCTCGTCGAGCAACTGAGTACGCGTGGCGCAGTGCAGGGGCGCGAGGGGCGCGCGCCGTCAGGGCGCGGCCGCAGGCTCGGGCTTGCACCCGACCTCATCACCAGAACAGAAGCCAGAACGCCGTTCTTCTCCGCGGTCGGTTGCCGTCGCCGCCTTTCTATACTGCATCGTTCATGCTCGCGGACGATGTGCCGCGACGTTCTCCATCGCCGTATCGAGCGGCCCGGCATCGAGCCACCGCTGCGGCACACTTGCGACCGCAAATGAACGTTACGACCTCCGACGATTGTATTGGCGTGCAGTCCGACCATGCGTGGGCGAAGCATTTCATCGTCCTGGGCTACCGGGATGGTGCCTTTTCGGCAATCCCGAACAATTTCTTCCGCAACTGGGTTGATGAAGAACCGCAGGTCGGTACGTTTCATATCGGCCGGTGCTCGTCGATCGGCGTGGGTTCGATCGCCAAGTACGACGTCGGCCATCAGAGGCTCGTGATCGGCAAGCACGTGGCCGGCGGACTGCGCCTGCGATTCCTGTTGAACGGCCAGCACGAGATGCGCACGATCTCGACGAGCATGTTCGGCATCTACGGTAACGGTCTCGCCCATCCGCCGATGCCGCAATACGCGGACACCGTGATCCACAACGACGTCTGGATCGGCGACGAAGCGCTGTTCCTCGGAGGCTGTCAGGTCGAAAGCGGCTGCGTGATCGGTGCGCGGGCCGTCATTCCACCCAATTTCCGCACCGAGGCGTACGGCATTTATGCCGGTTCGCCGGCCCGTCTGGTGCGCTTCCGCTTCACCGAGAAAGTGCGCGAACAGCTGCTGCAGCTCGCTTGGTGGGACATGCCGCTCGACTGGATCAAGCAGAACAACGACGCATTTCTGGTCGATCTCACCGCCGACGAAGGGCAAGCGCTCGACACGCTCGCGGCGCTCCAGGAAGCCAAGGACCGTGCGATGGGGCAGTCCGGCCAACCGGCCGCCGTATCGACGCCCGCCTGACCGACCGTTCGCGCTGCGCGCCGCGCAGTGCCGCATGACATGACACCTGCTTTCGACGAATCCGCACCGGTACAACACGCCGCGACGCTGTGCCAGAACGGACAGTTCGCCGATGCGCTGTCGCTCGTCGCACCGCTGCTCGACCGGCTGTCGCCGGCCGTCACGGCGCTGCACATCGCGGCCGTCTGCGCGCTCGGCCTGAACCGGCTGGCCGATGCGGAAACTTGGTGGCGGCGCGCGATCGACGCGATGCCGGCGTTCGAGCCGCCGTACGACGGCCTCGGCGCGCTGCTTGTGTCGCAAGGGCGCCTGTCCGACGCCGAGGCGCTCCTGCGCCGGCAGCTCGCGTCCGTCACGCCGTTGCGGGCGTCGCATCATCACCGGTTCGGCAAGGTGCTCGAAGCGCTCGGCCGGCTCGACGAAGCCGAACAGGCGTTCGGGCAGGCGTTGCTGATCGAGCCGCAGTCGGCCGACGTGCTGACCGATCTCGGCAACCTGCTGCGCGTCCTCGGCCGACAGGCCGAGGCAGAACTCGCGTACCGGCTTGCGATCGCCGTGCGCGCCGACTACGTGCTCGCGCACGCCAATCTCGGCGCGATTTTTGTCGACATGCAGCGGTTGCCGGAAGCGGAAGCGGCCAGCCGCCAGGCGCTCGCGCTGTGCCCGGATCACCCGGAGGCGCACTACAACCTCGGCGTCGCGCTACAGAATCTCGATCGCCTGCCGGAAGCGGAAGCGGCCTATCGCGACGCGATCCGTTGCCGACCCGGCCTGCCACAGCCGCACAACAATCTCGGTTGCGTCCTGCGCGCGCAGGGCCGCCACGACGAAGCGATGGCGGTTTTCGCCGATGCGCTGTTGCTCGCGCCGGACATGGCCGAAGTCCACTACAACCTCGGCACCACGTTCGCGCATGCCGGCCGCCACGACGACGCCGAACGCGCGTACCGCCGCGCACTCGAGTTGCGCGCGGACTATGGCGACGCGCGTTTCGGCCTGGCGACGCTGCTGCTCGCGCTTGGCCGGTTCGAAGAAGGCTGGCGGCGCTACGAATCGCGCTACGAGCAATCGGCATTCGTGCACCGCCGGACCCGCGAGGTGCTGTCGTGTGCGCAGTGGCAAGGCGAGCCGCTCGCCGGCAAGACGCTGCTCGTCTGGCAGGAAGACGGCCTCGGCGACATGCTGCAGTTCAGCCGCTATTTCGTGGCGTTTCGTGCGCGGCACGCGGCGCGCGTGGTGTTCGCGTGCCAGCCCGCGCTGCATCGGCTGATGGAGACGGTCGACGGTGTCGACGCGGTGCTCGATCACGAGGCGGCGACGGCGCAGGCGGCGCAGTTCGACTACTGGACGAGCCTGCTGAGCGCACCGCTGCACGCGGGCACGACACTCGACACGATTCCGCCGCCGGTGCGGCTCGCGCCCGATCCGGCCCGCGTCGCGCGCTGGCGAGCGCGCCTCGATGCGCTGCCGGCCGGCCCGCGCGTCGGTCTCGTGTGGAAGGGCAATCCGAAACATCACAACGATGCGCACCGCTCGCTGCCGTCACTTGCGTTGCTGACGCCGCTATGGAGCGTGCCGGGCGTGCATTTCGTGAGCCTGCAGAAGGGGCAGGGCGAGGACGAGGCGCGTCAGCCGCCGGGCGGCCTGCCGTTGCTGCACCTGGGCTCGGAGATCGACGATTTCGCGGATACGGCCGCGATCGTCGCGCAACTCGATCTCGTCGTGTGCGTCGACACGTCCACTGCGCACCTGGCCGCCTCGCTCGGCAAGCCTTGCTGGGTACTGCTGCCGAATCAGGACGTGGACTGGCGCTGGATGCACGACCGCGATGATTCGCCGTGGTATCCGGGCACGGTGCGGTTGTTCCGCAGAGAGCGCGGCGACACCTGGATCCAGTTGGCCGAGCGCTTGCGCGGGGCGTTTGCCGCGCATTTCGCGGATCGTCGCGCGACGGCGCGCGAGACTGTCCCTGCCACCTGAAGCGACGGCGCGTGCCGCGCGCGCATCGCAGCACGTCATACTGCGGGAAACGCGGCGATCGCAACGCTGCCCCTGCTTTTCAGATCATTCGAGGGCCTCGTGGAAAACATCGTCATCGTCGGCTCGTCCGGTCACGCCAAGGTCGTGATCGACATCGTCGAACAGGCCGGCCGATACCGGATCGCCGGGCTGATCGATTCGTTCCGGTCACGCGGCGAGGAGACGCTCGGCTACCCGGTGCTGGGCACCGAGCGTGACCTGCCGCACCTGATCGGCGTGCACGGGATCGCCGGGCTGCTGGTCGCGATCGGCGACAACCACGCGCGCGAGAAAGTGACGGCCAGTCTCGCGGCCCTCGTGCCCGATTTGCCGTGCGTATCGGCGGTGCATCCGGCCGCGTGCGTCGGCAAGGCGTCGACGATCGGCGCGGGCACGGTCGTGATGGCCGGCGCGGTGATCAATCCGTGCTGCGCGATCGGCAACGGGTGCATCGTCAACACGAATGCCTCGCTCGACCACGATGGGGTGATGGCGGATTTTTCGAGTCTCGCGCCGGGCGTCGTCACCGGCGGCAACTGCCGGATCGGCCACGGCGCGGCGATCGGCCTCGGCGCGATGCTGCGGCACCGGATCGCGGTGGGCGAGCACAGCGTCGTCGGGGCGGGCTCGGTCGTATTGCACGACGTCGAGCCGTACACCGTCGCGTACGGCAATCCGGCTCGCCGGGTCCGCGCGCGTGCGGCCGGCGAGCGTTACCTGTAGGCGCGGCGCGTCAGCGCGCGATCAGCTCGACGATACGGCGGACCATGTCGTCGGTGAGCGCCGGGTAGATCGGCAGGCACAGTACCTTGCGCGAGGCCTCGGAGGCGACCGGCAGGTTGTCGCGGTTGGCGGACGGCAGCCCGCGATACATCGGGAATTCCGAAATCAGCGGATGGAAGTAGCGGCGCGCATACACGTCGTAGCTGCGCAGCTTCTGGTACAGCGCATCGCGGTCGATCGGATGGTCTTCGTCGACGAGGATCGCGAAATACGCGTGGTTCGCGACAGTCTGGTCGCCGAGCGGCACGCAGCGGATGCCGCGCACGTCGCTCAGCAGCGTGCGGTACAGCGTGTCGATTTCGCGGCGGCGCGCGAGTGCGCCGTCGATGTGCTGCAACTGCAGCATCCCGAAGGCAGCGTTGATCTCGCTCATCTTGCCGTTGATGCCGGGCGCGACGACCGTGACTTCATCGACGAAACCGAAGTTCTTCAGGTGGTCGATCCGTTGCTTGGTCTTGGCGTCCGGGCAGATGATCGCGCCGCCTTCGAACGTGTTGAACACCTTCGTCGCGTGGAAGCTCAGCACCGACAGGTCGCCGTGGGTGAGCACGCTGCCGCCGGCGTTTTGCACGCCGAACGCGTGCGCGGCGTCGTAGATCACGCGCAGGTTGTAGTTGTCGGCGATCTTCTGGATGGCCTCGACGTCGCACGGATTGCCGTAGCAATGCACGGGCATGATCGCGGTGGTCTGCGGTGTGATCGCCGCCTCGATGCGCGCGGGATCCAGGTTGAGCGTGCCGGGCGTGACGTCGACGAATACCGGCTTGATGCCGTTCCACAGCAGCGAATGCGCGGTGGCGACGAACGAGTACGGCGTCGTGATCACTTCGCCGTTGATGCGCAGCGCCTGCAGCGCGGTGACGAGCGCCAGGGTGCCGTTCGCGAACAGCGACAGGTGCGGCACGCCGAGGTATTCGCACAGCGCGCGCTCGAACTGCTGGTGGAACGGGCCGCCGTTGGTCAGCGTGCGGCTCTCCCAGATCTTCTCGAGGTACGGCAGGAATTCGTCGAGCGGCGGCAGGTGCGGCTGCGTGACGTAGATGCGTTCGTGCGGCAGTTGCGCGACGGACGACGCGGGCAGGCTGGCGGTCATGATGGTCTCTCTCGATCTTGACGTGAGGTTCAGGCCTTGGCCGCGGCCTGTGCGGTCGCCGTGTCGTCGAACAGCGGCGTGTCGAATGCGATGGCAGGCTCGCCCGCGCACCAGCGGGTCCACATCGTGCGCAGCGCCGACGACAGGCCGGCCGCGACGATAGCCGGCCGGAACGCGGCGGATTCCCCGCAGCGCGCGCGCAGGCCGGCACGAAGCGCCTGCAATGCGGTGGTGTCGCGGCTGAGCGCCAGCGCCTTCGCGACGAAATCGTCCTCGTCCGTCGCGATGTACGCGTCGAGCCCGACGTGCTGCAACCAGCCGGCGCTACCGCGCCCGGCCATCGTCACGCCGGGGATCGTCACGGTCGGCACGCCCATCCACAGCGCGTTCAGCGTCGTCGTCGAACCGGTGTACGGGAACGCGTCGAGACAGAGGTCGACGCCGTGATGCTGCTGCATGTAAACGGGGATGTTCGAGCGCCGGTGGAACGTCAGGCGGCGGGCATCGATGCCGCAGGCTGCGAACCATTCGGTCAGCGTCTTCCGGTCGCCGTCGTTGCCGATCGCGCCGAGCGCCATGCGCGCGGTCGGGTCCGCGTGCAGCACGCGCGCCCAGACCGCGATCACATGCGGGCTCAGCTTGTTCAGGCGGTTGAAGCTGGCGTACGTCGTATAGCCGTTGTGCAGCGCCGGCAGCCCGTTGACGGGCGGGCAGTTCGGCGGCGGCATGAACGGTGCGATCGCGGGCAGCCGCACGATCTGCTCGACGAACTGGTCGTCGAATGCGCCGTGCGGCGCGACGAAGCGGTCCGTCAGGTAGTAGTCCATCTTGCTGAGGCCGGTCGTGGCCGGATAGCCGATCCACGACGCCTGGACCGGCGCCGCGCGCTGCGCCAGCGCGACGAGCCGGTTGCGGCCGGTATGGCCCGACAGGTCGATCACGATGTCGATACCGTCGTTGCGCACGCGTTCGAGGAAGCCCTGGTCGCTCATGCCGGCGACGTTGCGCCAGGTCGTGGCGTGGGCCTTGAAGCGCTCGGACGTCTGATCTTCCTCGAAGTGATTGTGATAGAAGTGCATCGCAATGCCGGGATCAGCTGCGAGATGCTCGATCACGGGCACCGCGTAGGAGGCGACCGCGTGGCTGAACAGGTCGCCCGACACGAAGCCGACCTGCAGCTTGCGCGCCGGATCGCGCGGGTTCGAGAACACGGCCGCGCGCTTGCGCTTTTGATTGTCGTAGCGCGCGCCGAACTTGCGGTGTTCCGCAACGAGCGCCTGCGGATCGAATTCGCTGCTATGCGCGATACAGAACAGCATGCTGCTGTAGGTGACGCTGTCGGTCGGGTTGATTTCGATCGCGCGCTTCAGCCAGCCTATCGCTTCCTGCGTTGCGCCCATTTCGAGCAGCACGAAGCCGAGCGTGCCGCATGGCGCGGCGGCGCCGGGCGCGAGTTCGACCGCGCGCCGGCAGGCCGCGAGCGCTTCATCCGTGCGGCGCAGCGCGAACAGCACGAGACCGCGAATCCGCATGGCCTCCTGGTGATCGGGCTGAAGCTGGTGCAGGCGCGTGCACTGCTCGTCGGCTTCCGGGAGACGGTTCATCGCCCGTAGCGTATCCGCGAGCAGGACGCGCACGAGGACTTCATCCGGCAGCAATTCGACCGTGCGAAAGCCGGCCTCGATCATCTCCGCGAAGTGGCCTTCCCGGTGCAGCGATGCGGACAGCGCTCGCCAGCATGCGCCGTCTTCCGGGTAGTCGGCGACCAGTTTCCGCGCAAGCGCGGTGGCTTCCGCGTGCTTGTTCTTGGCGAACAGCGCTGCGTGCTTTTGCAGCAGCGTCTGATTGGGGCGGCGGGCAGACTTGCCGGAGTCGCTCCGCCCGGCCGCGGTTTCCAGGACGATCGCCGCGTCGATGCCGCTTGGGGCGGCCGCGACCGCCGCAGTCGCGAGCACGACGTCGGGCACCGCCAATTGTGCGATCAGCCCGTCGAGCGCCGGGCCGTGCACGCCGCGCTGCTGCGCGATTTCGACCGCGATCCACGCGGCGGCCGTTTGCTCGCTGCGATGCAGCGCGTGAATGTAGCTGACCCAGTAGAAGCCGTTGTCCGGATTCGCGCCGATGGCGGCTTCGAAATGCGGCACCGCGTCAGCCGGATAGCCCGTTTCGACCATCAGCACCGCCAGGTTGTAATGCGCATCTCCATGCGTGGGCACCGCGTCGAGGATGGCCTCGTACAGCGCCCGGGCGTCGTCGAACGCGCCGCTGCGATAGCGCTCGAGCGCGTTGTCCATGACGAGCGCAATGTCCTGCGCAAGCTGCTGTTCAGGCGTGAGCGCGGCGG
This sequence comes from Burkholderia sp. Ac-20384, assembly GCF_017104605.1. NCBI lineage: Bacteria > Pseudomonadati > Pseudomonadota > Betaproteobacteria > Burkholderiales > Burkholderiaceae > Burkholderia > Burkholderia sp. Ac-20384. Next base: position 13,153 of record NZ_JAAGPE010000180.1, read on the forward strand.
AGGCGGGCAGTTCGGTCGAGAACATGATGAAATCTGCGGAAAGTCGGTCGATACGATTATGGGTAGCGTGCCGTCGCGCCGATGCCGCGAGGTGACGGGAAAAGCCCGGTCAGTTTGGGCGATTGAACGAGCGGCCGCGGCACTGGGCGGCGCGGTCGGCGGCGCGCAAAAAAAAAGCCCGCGCGAGGCGGGCGGAGGCGAACGAGCACGCCCTCACATCAGCGTGTAGTTCTTGTTGTCGGGTTGTCGGCGCGCGCGATCGGGCGCGGCGCGCGTGCGGCGCGTCTTAGCGGCTCGCGACGCTCTGGTACTGGCCGACGGCCTGTACGCGGCCCATCGCCGCCTGGTATTCGTTGGTCAGCTCCTGCTGCGCGCGTTGCGCGTCGGCGAAGATGCGCTCGTTGCTGGCCTGGATCCGGCGGATCGCGGCGATGCCGGCCGGCGGCTGGTCGGCCGCGAGCGACGCGACGAGCGGCTCGCGCATGTCGACGAGGCGCGCCGCCTCGATCCAGTCGGCCATCGTGGCCGCATGCTCGATCGCGTCGGTGAGCACGTCGAGCTGGGCGATCAGTTCGGTCTGTTCCATCGTGGCTCTCCTGTTCGTCTGGCGGTCAGCTCTTGTTGCTCGACAGCGCGCCGGCGCTGTTCGTGCCGCCGAACAGCTGCGTCAGGTACTGCGAGTTGCTGTTCATCGTCGCCATCAGCGTGTTGAGCGCGGTGAACTGCGCCTGGTACTGGCTGGTCAGCTGCGCCGTGTAGTTCGACAGGTTCGTCTGCTGCGTGGCGACGCTCGTCAGGTCATTGTTGAGCGCCGTCGTGCGCGCGGCGATCAGCCCGTTCGTCTGCGTGTAGTTCGTGATGTCGGTCGTCAGTTGCTGGCCGATCCCGTTCTTCGAGTTGAACAGAGACGCGACGCCCGTCGGGTTGCTTTGCAGTGCGGTGTTGAGCGCCGTGTTGTCGACCTGCAGCGTGCCGTCGGCCTGCAGCGTGACGCCGATCGACGCGAGGTTGACCGTCGAGCCGTTGCTCGTCACGCCGCCCGCGACAACCGTTGCGAGTGCGTTGCGGATCGTGTTCAGTGTCGAATCGCCGAGCAGCGGGCCCTGCGACGACGAGCCGGACGAGAAGCTCGACAGCGAGCCCATCGTCGTGACGAGCGTGTTATAGAGCGTCACGAAGTTGTTGATCGCCGAGGCCTGGGTCTTCGTGTCGGTCGCGATCGTCAGCGTCTGCGGTTGCGTCCCGCTGACGGCGGCCGCGGTCAGGTTCACCGTGACGCCGGTGATCGCGCTCGTCACGGTATTGCTCGCGCTCGTTGCGGCGATGCCGTTGATCGTGAAGGCGGCGTCCTGCGCGGCCGTGCTTTGTTTCCAGGCGTTGCTGCTGTTCGCGGACGCAATGGACGACTGGCCGCCCGTCGTGCTGGCCGTCGACGTGACGCCGAGGCTGGACAGGCCGTTGTCGCCGGACACGTTGCTGACCGCGACGCTGATCGCGTTTGCCGCGCCGGTCGGCGTCGAGCTGAGCACGAGGTGTGCGCCGTCGCTGCCGTTGACGACCGACGCGACGATGCCCGGGTTGCCGGTCGTGTTGTTGATCGCGGCGGCGATGCCGGACAGCGTGTTGTTGGCGCTGTTCACGTTGACCGTGAACTGCTGGCTGCCGAGCGACAGCGTCATCGTGCCGGTGCCGAGCGCCGTCGACGAGCCGAACGCGGCCGACGACAGCGACTGCGACGTCGCGATCTGCGTGACGCCGACCGAATAGCTGCCGGCGACGGCACCGGCACCCGCGGTTGCGGTCAGGCCGGTGCCGCTCGCGGTGGCGGTGAAGGTGTTCTGCAGCGAGCCGTTCGACAGCGTCGTGACGCCCGCCTGCAGTGCGCTCAGCGCCGCCGAAAGGGCGCCGTACGCGGAAATCTGGGTGTTGTCGCTGGTCTGCTGCGCGGTGAGCGCGGCGGCCTGACCGGCGGTCTTCGCATTGACGAGTGCCGTCACGAGCGAGTTGACGTCCATCGACGAGTTGCCGGTCGAACCGCTGATGATCGATTGGGCGGCTTGCTGCAGCGCGCTGTTGGCCGAGTTGTTGGCGGCGGTGACAGCGGGATTGATCGTCGACATCGTAGTGCTCCGTGCGGCGGGTGATCCGTGAAATGCGGGGGGAAGGCCTGGCGGCGGGGCAAAGTCCCGCGTGCCAAGCGCTTGCGGCCGGGCCACGCATTACGCGGGGCCCGGCCGTGGGTTGCTACTCGATTACTGCAGGAGCTTCAGGACCTGCTGCGGCAGCGAGTTTGCCTGTGCGAGCACCGAGATGCCAGCTTGTTGCAGCACCTGGTTCTTCGACATGTTCGCCGTTTCCTGCGCGAAGTTCGCGTCGGTGATCTGCGACTGTGCCGACGACAGGTCGGTCGATTCCGCCTGCTGCGACGTGGCGATTGCCGTGAAGCGGTTTTGTGCCGCACCGAGCTGCGCCTGAACGTTGTTCACCGTCTGCAGCGCGTTGTCGATCGACACCATCGCGACGTTCGCACCGCTGACGGTGCTGATGTCGAGGCCCGACACGGTTGCCGGCTTGTTGACGGCGTTGATCTGCGCAACTGCGTTCGTGGCCGCGGTGAGCGCCGCTGCCGACATGCTGGCGCCACCGGCGCTGGTTGCGCTCGCTTGGAGCGTCAGGGCGCCGACTGCCGCGCCCGTGCCGCCCGTTGCGCTTGCGCCGAACACCGACTGGGCAACGGTTTGCGCGATGGTCCCGCCGTTCTGGTCGGTGAACGTGTAGCCGCCTTGGCCGTCCGACATCACGTTGATCGCGGTAATCGCTGCGCCCGACGACGTGTACACGCCGGTGTTGTCGAGGCTCAGGCCCGTCACCGTGCCGACCGTCTGGCCCTTCTGCACCAGGCCGCCGCCGATCTTCGCAGCCGACATGCTTTGGCTCAGGTCCACCGAGATCGTCTGGCCGACGTTTGCGCCGACCTGGAACGACATGATGCCTGCGTTGCCGTTCAGGATGTTCGTGCCGTTGTACGTCGTTTGCGACGCGATACGGTTCACTTCCTGGATCTGTGCCGAAACTTCTTGTTGCAGCGCTGCCTGGTCGGTCGAGGACATCGTGCCCGTCGACGCCTGAACGGCCAGCTGGCGGATACGCTGCAGGCTGTTCGTCAGCGACGACAGTGCGCTCGATGCCGTTTGAATCATCGACACGCCGTCGTTCGCGTTCGACACGCCCTGGTTCAGACCGTTGATCTGGGTCTGCATACGGGTCGAGATCGCGAGACCTGCTGCATCGTCTGCTGCGCTGTTGATACGCTTACCCGACGACAGGCGGGTGATTGCCTGCGACAGGGCGTTTTGCGAGCCGTTGAGGTTCTGCTGTGCAACCAGCGAGTTGATGTTGCTGTTAATTCCGAGCATGGAAATTCTCCTGTTTAAGCCGAAAGCCCTGAAAAGCCGTTTTGGCGTCGGCGGAAGCACTCGTTCATTGCTGGCCGCCTCAGAGCAGGATTTCGGCGTACCAAAACAAAACTTGAGGGGCGCGTTGAGATTCGGCCCGATTTTTTATCCTTCTTTGTCATTTCGGACGGGCTCCGGCGTGACGCCGGATGAATGGGGCCAGAGAACGGCCCGACCACGCAGTCGTTCGCCTGTGCATACGCGACCGACAAAAGGGTGGTTTTGTCTGTGATTCCCTGCTATGATGGCGGGCTGAATTGAGATTTCTGTCAAGCCTCTGCCGTTTTCGGCATGTCTGCTGGCAGTCAAACGCGGCGCTGCACGCGGCTTGTGAAGCGTACTCGCGGTGCTTTCCGCCTCTCTTTTCCGGCCTCCGAGGCCGTATTTCCGCTCGTTTCGCCAGTTTGTGGGGACGCTCGGATGGCCGGTGCGTGGCGCTTGGCCGCTACGTTTTTGACCGTTTAAGCAATTTAGGAACGACATGACGACGATTCTTCTGAAAGAAAACGAGCCGTTCGAAGTGGCGATTCGCCGCTTTCGCCGTGCTATCGAAAAAAATGGCCTGATCGCTGAGCTGCGCGAACGCCAGTCCTACGAAAAGCCGACCGCAGTCCGCAAACGCAAGAAGGCAGCAGCCGTCAAGCGCCTGCACAAGCGCCTGCGCAGCCAGATGCTGCCGAAGAAGCTCCACTAAGAGCGTCTTACGGTTCGCCGCGAAACGGCGGAGCGTGCTTCGAAAGAAGCCGCTCCGCCGTTTTGCTTTTGGGGTCCGGGAAAATCCCGAGTCCCGCGGCCGCTGCGGTGCGGCCGTCCAGGCTGATGGGCGATGGCCGGCGGTTTGCGCCCGCCGGCCCACCGTTCAGAAGTCGATCTTCGCGCTCAGGCTCACCGTGCGCGGGTCGCCCGGCTTCACATAGTCCGCGTACTGGTATTCCCAGTAGCGGCGGTTCAGCACGTTGTCGATCGACGCGCGCAGCGTCACATCGTGGCGGCCGACCCGTGTCAGGTAGCGCGCGCCCGCATTGACGACGAGAAAGCCCGGCGCGTCGAGGCCGCCGGCCGCGCGCAGCGGCGTTGCGCCGGTGAATTTCGCATCGACGCCGAGCGTCAGCCCCGGCACGCCCGGCACCGCATAGCCGATGTCGCCGGCGAGCACGAAACGTGGCGCGCCCGCAACACGGTTGCCGTTGTTGCCGATCCCGTTCGCGTACCACGCGTCGAGCAGCATCGCGTCGACGCCCGCGTTCCAGCGCGCACCGAATTTCGCGCGCGCGCCGAACTCGATCCCCTGGATGATCGATTCGCCATCCTGCACGTAGACGTTCGCGGCGTTCGCATACTCGGCGCTGCGCTCGATGCGGAACAGCGCGGCCGTTGCGCTCCAGCGCGCGTGCTCGCTCTTGATCCCCAACTCGTATTGCTTGCTGCGCAGCGGCTTGAGCACCTGGCCGGCGTTCGCGTAGATGTCGTTCACGCGGCTGCCGGGCTCGAGCGATTCGGCGTAGCTCGCGTACGCGGTGGTGGTCGGCGCGAGCTTGAACATCACCGCGAACGTCGGCGTCACGACGCCGTTCTGGCGGTAGCCGGGATCCTCGGCGCCGCTTGCCTGGAACGAGCGCTGCTCGTAGTTCATGTAGCGCACGCCGGCGAGTACCGACCAACGCTCGGTGAGTTGCACGGTGTCGCTCGCGAACAGCGATTTCTGGACGATCTCGCTCGTGCGGTACTGGATGAAGCCGTGCGGGCTGTCGTAGCGGTACGGGTTTGGCGCATACAGGTTGCCGGCACCGAGCGGCACGAACACGCTGTTCGCCGAATAGTCGTTCGCCTGCTTCTGCCACGACGCGCCGAGCACGATCTGGTGGCTGAACGGGCCCGTGCGCACCTTGCCCTCGACCATCGCGCGCCACTGGCTGAAGCGGTGATCCTCCATCCCGACGTAGCGGCTGTCGGTGTAGTTGCCGGCCGCGTCCTGCAGATACAGCGTGCTTTCGTTGCGGCGGCGCGTCGCCTTGCTGTAGCTGTACGCGACGTCGAGCTGCCAGTCGGGCGCGAGCTGGTATTGCAGCCCGGCCGTGTAGAGCTGCAGGTTCGTGTTCAGGTACTGGTCCTTGCCGCCGAGGTTCGTCGTGCCGCCGCTGATCGTCGCGGGCAGCGCGCCGCCCGGGTAGCTGCCGGTGAAGATCGACGGCGTCTGGCCCGTCGTGCGGCGGTCCTGGTACAGCGCGCCGAACGTCACCGACAGGTCGCGCGTCAGGTTCGCCTGCAGCGCGAGCGATACGCTGTCGCGGCGGATGTTGCCGTCGTTGTACGTCTTGCCTTCCTCGTGCGTCGCGTTCAGCCGCGCGCCGAACATGCCGTTCGGCCCGAAGCGCTGGCCGAGATCGACGTGCTCGGTCCACACGCTGGTGCTCCGGTAGCCGACGTCGACGCTGCGCACGGGTTCGGCGCCCGGCTGCTTCGTCACGTAGTTGACGACGCCGCCGGGCGTCACGAAGCCGTACAGGAAACCGCCGAGCCCCTTCAGCAGCTCGATGCGATCGAGCTGTTCGTACGGCATCGTGATCCCGTACGTGACGAACGGCAGCCCGTCGATCTTGAAGCCGTTCTGCCAGTCGAGCTGCATGCCGCGCACGGTCATGTAGCTGGCCCACGCGCTGTACGCGCCGCTGTTGTCGGACACCGATGCGTCGTTCGCGAACACGTCGCCGAGCTTGTACGGCTGGCGTGCCTCGAGCTCCTCCGACGTGACGATCGTCGTCGAGAACGGCGTGTCGAGCTGGCGCCGCGTGCCGAGCGCGCCGGTGGAAATCGTGTCGGTCAGGTGCTGAGGCGAATCATGCGCAGCGGTGACGTTGATGGCCGGCAACGCCGTGGCGCCGCCGGGCGAATCGTCCGCGTGCGCGAGCGACGCGGCAACGCAGGCAAGGGCGGCGGCCACGCGACGTGGACGGACGGGAGGGCGGGCGAGGCTGGCGGTCATGGCGGATAAGTAAAAATGCAAGTAAGAATCATTCGCATTGCGATAAAATGTCGCGCATCGTATCAAAACCCGTCGAACGCGCAACAATTCCATGCCGCGTGCAAGGGCATCCGGTCTCGCCAGCGGCGGCCGGGCGGCTCGTGCGCGGCGCCTGACCTCAAATGACCTGCATCCTGTTGACCCGGGGCCGCTCGTGCCGGCCCGCTTTCCCTTCGCAGTGCGCGCGATGAATGCGTTCCTGCGACCGTTTCTTGTCCGCCTGCATCGCTGGTTCGGCCTCGCGATCGCGCTGTTTCTATTCGTCGCGGGCCTCACCGGCGCGCTGATCGCGTGGGATCACGAGCTCGACGCGGCGCTGAACCCGGACTTCTACACCGCCCGCAGCGATGCGGCGCCGCTTGATCCGCTCGCGCTCGCGACGCGCATCGAGGCTGCGGACCCGCGCGTGCAGGTGACCTATCTGCCGCTCGCGATCGAGCCGGGGCACACGCTGCAGGCGGGCGTGATGCCGCGCACCGACCCGGCAACCGGCCAGCCGTACGCGCTCGACTTCAGCCAGATCGCCGTCGATCCCGCGACCGGTGCGGTGCAGGGCCGCCGCGAATGGGGCGCGCTGTCGGTCGCGCGGCTCGACCTGATGCCGTTCATCTACCGGCTGCACTACTCGCTGTTCCTGCCCATGGTTGGCGGGATCAACTTCGGGTTCTGGGTGATGGGCGTCGTCGGCATCGTGTGGGCGATCGACTGCCTGATCGCGCTCGTACTCGCGTTTCCGAACCCGAAGAGCTGGCGCAAGTCGTTCGCGTTCCGCGTGCGGCGCGGCGGCTATCCGCTGGTGTTCGACCTGCACCGCTCGGGCGGCGTGTGGGTGTGGGGGCTGCTGCTGGTCGTCGCGATCACGTCGATCTCGATGAATCTCGCCGTGCCCGTCGTGCGGCCGCTGGTCTCGCTGGTGTCGCCGCTCGCCGAGACGCCGTACACGAATCCCGAACACTTCCCGCCCGCCGCGCCGGGCAGCAAGATGCTGCCGCGCGAGCGGATCGTCGAGATCGCGCGCGCGGCCGGGCGCGACGCGGGGATCGACGCGCCGCCGGG
>NZ_JAAGPE010000181.1:0-20365 GCF_017104605.1 Burkholderia sp. Ac-20384
TGCGAAGATCGCGATCGCGCAATGCTATGCGGAGCACGTGCTGGTGCAGGCAGGCGCATTCGAAGCGTCGATCGTCGGCACGAAGGGCAACGAGGGCGTGCTCGCGTTGACGGAAGACCAGTTCTGATTCCGCCACGCATCCGGTGAAACGAAAAAGGCGCCCCGAGGGGCGCCTTACTCATGCTCGCCTGCCTGCATTGCTGCAGGCAGCCGCGGCTTATGCGTATGCCGGGCGCGTCTGGCCGGCCACGTCCTTCAGGTAACGATGCACCGACAGGTCGTCGGCCTGGATCGCGGGCATCTTGCCCGAGATCAGGTCGGCGAGCAGTTGGCCCGAGCCGCACGACATCGTCCAGCCAAGCGTGCCGTGACCGGTGTTCAGGAACAGGTTCGACACCGGCGTGCGACCGACGATCGGCGTACCGTCCGGCGTCATCGGGCGCAGGCCCGTCCAGAACGTTGCCTTCGACGTGTCGCCGCCGCCCGGGAACAGGTCGTTCACGCACATTTCGAGCGTTTCGCGGCGCGCGGCACGCAGCTTCTTGTCGAAGCCGACGATTTCCGCCATGCCGCCGACGCGGATGCGCTGGTCGAAACGCGTGATCGCGATCTTGTAGGTCTCGTCGAGCACGGTCGACACGGGCGCGGCCGCTTCGTTGACGATCGGCGCGGTGATCGAATAGCCCTTCAGCGGGTAGACGGGGATCTTCATCAGGTTCGAGATGAAGCTGGTCGAGTACGAGCCGAGCGCGACGACGTATGCGTCCGCGCGCACCGTCTCGCTGCCGCATTGCACGCCGGCGATCTTGCCGCCCGCGATTGCGAGTGCATCGATCGGCGTGTTGTAGCGGAACTTCACGCCAAGCGATTCGGCGAGCGCTGCAAGGCGCGTCGTGAACAGCTGGCAGTCGCCCGTTTCGTCACCCGGCAGGCGCAGGCCGCCCGTCAGCTTGTGCGAGACGGCGGCAAGCGCCGGTTCGGCTTTCTTCAGGTCGGCCGGCGACAGCAGTTCGAACGGCACGTTTGCTTCCTGCAGGACGGCGATGTCCTTCGCCGCGCCGTCGAGTTGCTGCTGCGTGCGGAACAGTTGCAGCGTGCCGCCCGTGCGGCCTTCGTACTGGATGCCGGTATCGGCGCGCAGCGCCTGCAGGCAGTCGCGGCTGTATTCGGCGAGGCGGACCATGCGGCCCTTGTTGACCGCATAGCGCTCGGCCGTGCAGTTGCGCAGCATCTGGTACATCCACTGGAGCTGGAAGCGCGTGCCGTCGAGGCGGATCGCGAGCGGCGCGTGTTTTTCGAACATCCACTTGACGGCCTTCAGCGGCACGCCGGGTGCGGCCCACGGCGCGGCATAGCCGGGGGAGATCTGGCCTGCGTTCGCGAAGCTCGTCTCAAGCGCCGGGCCGGCCTCCCGGTCGATCACCGTGACTTCATGACCGGCGCGCGCGAGGTAATACGCGCTTGCCACGCCCACCACACCGCTGCCCAGAATGACGACTCGCATAGCTGCTCCAGATGGAAGGGACCAGATCGAGGCCGGGCGCACCTGCGTCTCCGTGTAACCTCTAGCTGATCTAGTTTTTTGCGCTATGGTATTGTCGAATGTGTAGGTTTTGTTATCGTATTTTTCAGGTTTTCAGCATAAACAAATGAGAACGCAACGTCAGCCCGTACGCTCGCTCGACAAGCTCGACCGACGCATCCTGAAACTGCTCCAGGACGACGGCCGGATGGCGATGAAAGACCTCGCGGAACAGGTTGGACTGACCGTCACGCCGTGTATCGAGCGTGTGCGGCGCATGGAGCGGGATGGCGTGATCACCGGCTATCACGCGCGGGTCGACCCGCACCAGCTGGATGCCGCGCTGCTGGTGTTCGTCGAGATCACGCTCGGCCACAAGGGCGGCAACATGTTCGAGCAATTCCGCCGGGAAGTGATGAAGATCGACGAGGTGCTCGAGTGTCATCTCGTGTCCGGCGATTTCGACTACCTGATCAAGGCGCGGATCGGCGAGATGGCCGACTACCGGAAGCTGCTCGGCGACATCCTGCTACAGTTGCCCGGCGCCGTGCAGTCGAAGAGCTATGTCGTGATGGAAGAAATCAAGGAGACGCTGACGATCGCCGTGGGCGACTGACGCGTCTGCGGCAGGCTGTCGGGCCCTTTATCCCGCCCTTGGCATGCTGCGCCCAATACTGTATAAATGTACAGTATTGGGCGCAGGCGAATGGGTGGGCACATGGACGATCGATCCGACAACGAATTTCCGGTAGCGCCGCCCGTGCCCCGCAAGGGGCGCGGCGCGGTCGACAACCTTCAGGGGCGATACGAAATCGCGCAGCGCGAAGCGGTCGACGACGGCTGGACGCACGAATCGGACGATACCGATTTCCCCGCGCCGCTGCGCACGCAGGTCTTCGAGGAGCGTGCGAAGAGCATCCTGACGCACAACCAGTCGCCCGACATTCCGTTCAGCGTATCGCTCAATCCGTATCGCGGCTGCGAGCACGGCTGCATCTATTGCTTCGCGCGGCCGACGCACAGTTATCTCGGCCTGTCGCCGGGGCTCGATTTCGAAAGCCGCATCTATGCGAAGGTCAACGCGGCCGAACTGCTCGAGCGCGAGATTTCACGCAAGCGCTACGTGCCGGAGCCGATCGCGCTCGGCGTCAACACCGATGCCTACCAGCCGGTCGAGCGCGACCTGCGCATCACGCGCAGCGTGATCCAGGTGATGCACGATCGCGGGTTGCCGTTCGCCGCGATCACGAAGTCGTCGCTGATCGAGCGCGATCTCGACCTGCTCGCGCCGATGGCCGAACGTGGGCAGGTGATGGCGGCGGTCACGATCACGACGCTCGATGCCGATCTCGCGCGCACGCTCGAGCCGCGCGCGGCAACACCGGCGCGCCGGTTGCGCACGATTCGTGCGCTGAGCGAGGCGGGCGTGCCGGTCGGCGTGAGCATTGCCCCGGTGATTCCGTTCGTCACCGAGCCCGACATGGAGCGCTTGCTCGAGGCGTGCGCGGAAGCCGGCGCGACGCATGCGAGTTACATCATCCTGAGGTTGCCGTGGGAAGTCGCGCCGCTGTTCAAGAACTGGCTTGCCGCGCATTTTCCCGATCGCGCGGAGCGCGTGATGAACCGCGTGCGCGACATGCGCGGCGGGAAAGATTACGACTCGGATTTCTCGAAACGGATGAAGGGCGAAGGGATCTGGGCCGACCTGCTGCGGCAGCGCTTCCGCCAGGCCGTCAAGCGGCTCGGGCTGAATGAGCGCACGAACGGCATTCTCGATCTGTCGCAGTTTCGCGGTGCGCCGGCCGCCGCCGCGCCGGCGCCGCGTGTTGTTGTTCGTTCAGCCGGCACGCGGTCGGCGCAACCGCGCGACGACATGCAATTGAACCTGTTCTGACCGGCGTGGTGAACCGGCTCGGGGCGCCGGTGCGTAGCGGCCGTTACGCTTACTGCGAAATCTGCTTGGCCGCTTCGACCTGCGACTCGAAATACGTCTGGAACGACAGCGCGAGCGCGGTCATCAGCAGGAACGCGCCGATCAGCAGCGAGAAGATCACCACGAAGATCACGGTCCAGCCCGACTTGCTGTGCTTGCCCGTCTCCGCATTGAATTGCGCGTCCCATTTTTCGTCGGGGCGCAGCCCGTAGACGAGCGCGGCGAGGAACGCTGCCAGCAGCGAGATCGCGCCGGGAACCGCGAGCCACCAGCCGAGGCTGGCGCTGCGCTGGGTCGCGGCGAGCAGGAGGAAGCCCGGGATGCCGACGATCGTTGCGAGCAGGTGTGCCCAGCCGAACACGTCGCGAAAGCCATACAGATAGAAGCGGTGCGCGCCGAGCGATCCGAACAGGAACGCGAGGGCGGCGGTGAGCGTCTTGGAGCGAAAGCGGCGGGACGGTGCGGTGCTGCTGGACATGGATGGCGGCGTATTGTCGTTGGCATGGGCGGCCGGCGGGCCGGCGCGGGCGCGCGGCCCGGCACGCATTCTACGATGCCCGGTCGGGCCCGGTCACCCCTGTCCTGCGTCAAGGTGCCGCATAGGTCACGCGGTAGATCGCGCCCGCGTAGTCGTCGCTGACGAGCAGCGAGCCGTCCGGCAGCGGCAACACGTCGGCCGGGCGCCCCCAAACCGTGCCGTCGGGCCGCAGCCAGCCCGTGACGAACGGGGTCTGGCGCGCCTGGCTGCCATCGGCCGAGACGACGACGCGCATCACGCGGTAGCCGACCTTCGTGCTGCGATTCCACGAGCCGTGTTCGGCGATGAAGATGTTATTGCGATACGACGCCGGAAACATCGGCCCTGTATAGAAGCGCATGCCGAGTGCCGCGACATGCGCGCCGAGTTTCAATACGGGCGGCACATAACGGCGGCATACGTCGGCGCTGCCGAATTCGGGATCGGGCGTGTCGCCGCCATGGCAGTAAGGAAAGCCGAAGTCGAGGCCGACGCGTGGCGCGCGGTTCAGCTTGTCGTCGGGCACGTCGTCGCCCATCATGTCGCGCCCGTTGTCGGTGAACCAAAGCTCGCCCGAATCGGGATGCCACGCGAAGCCGACCGTATTGCGTACGCCGCGGGCAACAACCTCGCTCCCGCTGCCGTCCGCCTTCATGCGTGCGATGATCGCGTAGCGGCTGCGATCGGCGAGACAGACGTTGCACGGTGCGCCGGTCGGCACATACAACTTGCCGTCGGGGCCGAACGCGATGAATTTCCAGCCGTGATGGTGTTCGGTCGGCAGCGCGTCGGTGACGACGGCGGGGGCGGGCGGCGTGGCGAGCCGGTCGTCGATATGATCGAGACGCAGGATGCGCGATACCGCGGATATATAGAGTGCGCCGCCACGGTAGGCGACGCCGACGGGCATGTCGAGCCCGGATGCGATCACGTAGCGCGCGCTGATCCGGCCCTCATGCATCACGAACGCATGCACGCGGCCTTCCCGTGTACCAACATACAGGATGCCGCGCGGCGACCACGTCATTTCGCGGGCGGTCGGTACCGCGTCGGTCAGCACTTCGACGTGGAAGCCGGGCGGCACGACGAGTTCACCCACCGGCAACGGCGCGGCAAACGCCAGTGCGGACGCGAGGCAGGCAAGGCCGGCAAGCAGCGCCGCAAAACGGTGCTGCACGCGGCGCATCGAGGCGGCGCGAAGGGGCGGCATGACGGTGTGGAACGTCCTGGACACGACGATTGTATGCCCGGCGGATAGCCCGCCTCCGGATTTTTTCCTCGTAAGTGTTTGTTGTACCTCTGGTTTCCGGCTATAATCGCGTGTTTCAGTAGTTTCGAACCCGGTTTTCCCGAAGGACATCATATGGTTATCATCCGTCTGGCTCGTGGCGGCTCGAAGAAGCGCCCGTTCTACAACATCGTTGCTACCGATTCGCGCAACCGTCGTGACGGCCGCTTCATCGAACGCGTCGGCTTCTACAACCCGGTCGCTACGAAGGGCGAGTCGCTTCGTATCGCTCAGGATCGTCTGACGTACTGGCAAGGCGTTGGCGCGCAACTGTCGCCGACCGTCCAGCGTCTCGTGAAGGAAGCGCAAAAGGCGCAACCGGCTGCCTAACATGGCACGGTGTGCCGGTCGTGCCGGCTTTGAGGTGCATTAATGGCGGGTCACGATTCCGGTAATGCAAGGCGCGGGCGTGCGTCGTTTGGCGCATTCGTCCGCAAGCCGGTCGAGCGCGACGCTGTCGCGAACGCCGGTCAGGCTGCCGAACAGGGCAGTCTCGAAGAGGCGCAAGCCTGGCCCGACGATGCCGTCGAGGTCGGGGCGGTGGTCGACGCCTATGGCCTGAAGGGCTGGGTCAAGGTGGCGACGCACGCCGACGCCGGTCGCGGCGGCGATGCACTGCTCAAGGCGCGCCACTGGTGGCTGGAACGCGGTGCGGAGCGGCTTTCGGTCCGCATCATGCAGTCGAAGGCGCACAGCGACACCGTCGTTGCGCAACCCGCGGGCGTCAGCGACCGCGATGCCGCGTTCGCTATGCGCGGTTTTCGCGTGTTCGTGCGCCGGGAAGATTTCCCGGCATTGGCCGCGGACGAATTCTATTGGGTCGACCTGATCGGTCTCGACGTCGTCAACGAGCAATCGGTGGCACTCGGGAAGGTGAGCGGGATGATCGACAATGGCGTGCATTCGATCATGCGTGTCGAGTATCCGGCGTCTGGCAAAGACGGTCAGCCGACCACCGACGAGCGGTTGATTCCGTTCGTCGGCGTATACGTCAAAACGGTGGATCAGGCGGCGCGTCGCATCGTCGTCGACTGGGAAGCCGATTACTGAAATGAACCAGGTTACCGAGAGCGCGGTGCAGTTCGATGTCGTCTCGCTCTTTCCCGAGATGTTCCGTGCACTGACCGACTGGGGGATCACCAGCCGGGCCGTCAAGCAAGGGCGCTTCGGGCTGCGCACCTGGAATCCGCGTGATTTCACGACGGACAACTACCGTACGGTCGACGATCGTCCATACGGCGGTGGTCCGGGCATGGTGATGCTGGCCAGGCCGCTCGAAGCCGCGATCGATGCCGCGAAAGCGGCACAGGCGGAACAGGGTATCGCGAGCACGCGTGTCGTGATGATGTCGCCGCAGGGCGCGCCGCTCACGCATGATCGTGCGGTGCGGATGGCGCAGGAGCCCGGTGTCGTCGTGCTGTGCGGCCGCTATGAAGCGATCGACCAGCGCCTGCTCGATCGTTGCGTCGACGAGGAAATCAGCCTCGGCGATTTCGTCCTGTCCGGCGGAGAATTGCCAGCGATGGCGATGATGGATGCAGTCGTGCGGTTGCTGCCTGGTGTGCTGAACGATTCGCTGTCGGCCGTGCAGGACAGTTTCGCCGACGGCCTGCTCGATTGTCCGCACTACACGCGCCCCGAGGAATACGACGGCGTGCGCGTGCCGGACGTGCTGCTCGGCGGGCATCATGCCGAGATCGAGCGGTGGCGGCGCCAGGAAGCATTGAGAAATACGTTGCGGAAGCGGCCGGACCTGATCGTCCGGGCGCGCCGCGAGAAGTTGTTGAGCCGTGCCGACGAGGCGTGGCTTGCGAACCTCGCACGCGAAGCGAAGGACGCCTCCTGAGGCGGCTGCGCGAGCGGGAATTGGCGGTGCCGTGCATGCGTGCGCGGCGCCTGATGTGAATCCATCCTCTATCGGGGCCAGGCCTGGAAGCAGGCGGGTGCCAACGCCGACACGATGGCATAAGGAGTCAGTAATGAATCTGATCGCAAAACTTGAGCAGGAAGAAATCGAGCGCGCGCTCGCCGGCAAGACGATCCCCGAATTCGCCCCGGGCGATACGGTTATCGTGAACGTGAACGTGGTTGAAGGTAACCGCAAGCGCGTTCAGGCTTACGAAGGCGTCGTGATCGCGATTCGCAGCCGTGGCCTGAACTCGAACTTCATCGTCCGCAAGATCTCGTCGGGCGAAGGCGTCGAGCGTACGTTCCAGACGTACTCGCCGCTGCTGGCAAGCATCGTCGTGAAGCGCCGCGGTGATGTGCGTCGTGCGAAGCTGTACTACCTGCGCGAGCGTTCGGGCAAGTCGGCTCGTATCAAGGAAAAGCTGGTGTCGAAGGATCGCACCGCAGCAGCTTCCCAAGAGTAAGAGCTGTAAGGAAAAAGCACCCAACCGGGTGCTTTTTTCATTCTGGCGCGAGAATATGCTCGATACGACACGAACCCGAGAGCCCCATTGAATCGCCGCCCCATCATCGATCCCGAAGTCCTGCCGGTCGAAGGCACCGGCGCCGGCCTGCCGGCTATCGATTCCCGACTGATGACGCCGTCCGGCCTGCGCGACCGATTCGCGCGCACGCTCGAATGGAGCGTCGAGCCTGGCGAAGCGAGGCTGCAGAAGGGCGTCGACCTGCGTAGCGCGGCCGTTCTCGTGCCGCTGGTCGTTCGCGAGTCCGGCCTCACCGTGCTGCTGACCCAGCGCGCCGACCACCTGAACGACCACGCCGGACAGATCAGCTTCCCCGGCGGTCGTCGCGAACCGTTCGATCGCGATGCAACCGCAACCGCGTTGCGCGAGGCGAAGGAAGAGATCGGGCTGGCCGACAAGCGCGTCGAGATCCTTGGCGCGCTGCCCGACTACCTGACCGGTACGGGCTTCTGCGTGACGCCGGTAGTTGGCCTCGTGCATCCACCGTTCACCGTGCAGGCCGACACGTTCGAAGTGGCCGAGATTTTCGAGGTGCCGCTCGAGTTCCTGATGAATCCCGCGAACCATCAGGTCCGTGTGTTTCGCTGGGAAGGCGGCGAGCGTCGTTTTTTTGCGATGCCCTATCCGAATGGCGAACCCGGCGGGCATTACTTCATCTGGGGCGCAACTGCCGGCATGTTGCGCAATCTGTACCGCTTCTTGGCCGCCGGCTAGGCGCACACGGCGTCTGGGGCGCGCGGCCGGCCGCCGGGCGACCGCACCGGCAGCCATCCGGTGCTTACGCTGTGCTATCGTTATGCAAAAAATGACATAACTCCGAAGACGGCGCCACGCATGACTTTCTTTTCGGTTCTCCTCGCCCTCATCATTGAACAGGTCCGCGCGTTGTCGCCGAACAATCCGGTGTTCGCGCTGTTCCAGTTTCATGCGGAAACCGTCGCGCATGGTCTCGACGCAGGCAAGCAGAAGCACGGCATCCTCGCCTGGCTGGCGGTCGTGCTGCCGTGGGTGCTGATCGTCGCGCTGATCTATTTCCTGCTGTTCAAGGTGAGCTTCGTGCTCGCATTCATCTGGAACGTCGTCGTCGTGTATTTCACGCTCGGCTTCCGTCAGTTCAGCCATTACTTCACCGACATCCACCTCGCGCTCAATAATGACGACGTGCCGCGTGCACGCGAAATCCTGCACGAGTGGACAGGCATCGACACGGTCGACATGCCGGTCGGCGAAATCGTTCGCCATACGCTGATTCACGCCGTTGTCGCATCGCATCGCCACGTGTTCGGCGTGTTCTTCTGGTACGTGCTGCCGATCGGCCCGGCCGGCGCCGTGCTGTACCGGATTTCCGAATACCTCGCGCGCAGCTGGTCGACGCCGGGCGACGACCGCACGGCGGCCTTCTCGACGTTCGCGCAGCGCGCGTTCTTCGTGATCGACTGGATTCCCGCGCGATTGACCGCGCTCGGCTTCGCGATCGTCGGCAATTTCGAGGACGCGATCTATGCGTGGCGCAACCACACGCGCCAGTGGCCCGATCCGAACGATGGCGTCCTGCTGGCAGCCGGCAGCGGCGCGCTCGGCGCACGTCTCGCCGGGCCGCTCGCGGAACCGTCGAGCCTCGATGCGCTGGCAGTTGGCGACAGCGGCCCGCTGACGGTCGGTGACGATTGCACGCCGCGTACGCTGCAATCCGCGGTCGGCCTCGTCTGGCGCGCGGTGATCCTGTGGATGATTCTGCTGCTGATGCTGACGCTCGCCGTCTGGGTGTCCTGACGGGGCAGTGCGGTACCCGATGAAAGGCAGAAGGCCGGCTTGAAGCCGGCCTTTTTGCTGTGGGTCAGTCGTCTAGCGGATCGCGCACGGCGCCGCATTGCCAGCACGCGGTGAACTGGGCTTCGAGCGCCTCGCCGCACTGCCGGCAGCACCACGGTGCGGCGCCGGCCGACGGGCCGTGCGACGCGGCATCGAGGAGCCGGCGCGCGAGTGCGTCGTCGCGTTCGTCGTCGAGCCACAGTTCGGGCGTGCACGCGTCGGCGGGCAGGCCGCCGAGTGCGCCGGTTGCGTAGCAGTTATGCAACTCGCAACCGATGCCGGCCACCTGAAGCACGTTGGCCCAATGCTGCGCCGTCGCAAGATCGGGTGCCTTGAAACGCATCGCGGCTCCTGTCGGTGAAAGCCGGCCCGGACGGCACCGGCTGGCCGCCGCGCGCGTGCCGCGCGATCAGCGGACGATCTGGCTCGCCTCGTGCACGAGCTGCGCATACAGCGCATGCCGCGACGGTGCGATTCGGCCGTCGGCGACGGCTTCGAGAATCGCGCAGCCGGGTTCGTGCAGATGATGGCAATTATAGAAACGGCAGTCGGCGAGCAGCGGCAGGAACTCCGGAAAGGCGCGCTCGAGACGGCCTTCCGTCAGGTGGTAGAGGCCGAATTCCTGGAAGCCCGGCGAATCGATCAGCGCGCCGCCGCCCTCCAATGGGTAGAGGCGCGTGAACGTCGTCGTGTGACGGCCACTGTTGAGCGCGGCCGAAATCTCGCGCGTCGCGGCCTCGGCATCGGGAACGAGCAGGTTCACGAGCGTCGACTTGCCCATCCCGGACTGGCCGAGCAGGATCGTCGAATGCCCGGTGAGGTGCGGCATCAATTGTGCGCGCGCGTCGTCGGGCGAGCCCTTCACCGACAGCTCGAGCACGTCGTAGCCAAGGGCGCGGTAGGGTGCGAGGCGCTCGCGCGCGACCGGCAGCGCGGCTTCGACGTCGATCTTGTTCAGCACGACGAGCGGCTTCAGCTCGTTTGCCTCGGCGGCGATCAGCGCACGGCCGAGCAAGTCCTCGCTGAAGTAGGGCTCGGTCGCGAGCACGATCAGCAACTGGTCGAGGTTGGCCGCGAACAGCTTCGACTTGAACTGGTCGGAACGGTACAGCAGGTTGCGCCGTTCGCCGATCTCGACGATGACGCCCTGGTCGGCCGATGCGAGTTCGTACACGACACGGTCGCCGACCGCGATATCGCTCTTCTTGCCGCGCGGGAAGCACTGCAGCATCGGGCCGCCATCGTCAGGCGCGACGATGTAGTGGCGCCCGTGCGCCGCGATCACGCGGCCTTCGACCCGTTGCGCATTCGACGCGCGCGGGGCCGGCTTGCGGGAGGTCGGCCGGCTCATGCGTGCTGCATCAGGCGGTCGATCCGCTGCGACGCAGGCGGATGCGAGTAGTAGAAAGCCGTGTAGACGGGGTCGGGCGTCAGCGTCGACGCGTTGTCCTCATAGAGCTTCACGAGTGCGCTGACGAGATCCTGCGCGTCGGTCTGGCTGGCCGCGAATGCGTCGGCCTCGAATTCGTGCTTGCGCGACGTGAGGCTGCCGAACGGCGTCGCGAAGAACAGGAACACGGGAATCGCGAGGAAGAACAGCACGAGCGCGGCACCCGCGTTGCTCGTGTCGAGCGACGGCGTGACGCCGAGCCCCGTGTAAAACCACGTGCGTTGTGCAAGCCAGCCGAGCAGCGCGAGCAGCACGAGGCTCAGCACGAACGACACGAGCATCCGCTTCATTACGTGGCGGCGCTTGAAGTGGCCGAGTTCGTGCGCGAGCACGGCCTCGATTTCCTGGCCGGACAGGCGCGCGAGCAGCGTGTCGAAGAACACGATCCGCTTCGACGCGCCGAAGCCCGTGAAGTACGCGTTGCCGTGCGCGGAGCGGCGGCTGCCGTCCATCACGAACAGCCCCTTCGCCGCAAAGCCGCAGCGCTTCATCAGCGACTCGATGCGCGCGCGCAGCGCATCGTCCTTCAGCGGTTCGAACTTGTTGAAGATCGGTGCGATGAAGGTCGGATAGATCAGCAGGACAAGCATCTGGAACGCGACCCAGACGATCCAGGTCCACAGCCACCACAGGCTGCCGGCCTGGTTCATCAGCCACAGCACGACGAACAGCAGCGGCAGGCCGAGTGCGGCGCCGAGCAGCGAGTTCTTCAGCATGTCGGTAAAGAACAGCCGCTTCGTCATCCGGTTGAAGCCGAAACGCTGTTCGATCCCGAACTGTCGGTAATACTCGAATGGGACGTCGATGACGCTCGTGATCACGAGCACCGCCGCGACGAGCGCGACCTGCTGCCCGTAGCCGCGGCCGATCCAGCCGGTGAGCAGCGTGTCGAGTGCGCCGACGCCGCCGAGCAGCGTGAGGCCGACCAGCACGGCCGCGCTGACGACGATTTCGAGCATCGTCAGCCGGGTGCGCTCGACCGTATAGTCGGCCGCGCGCTGGTGGGCGGTCAGCGGGATGGTTGCGCTGAACTGCGCGGGGACGCTGTTGCGGTGCGCCGCGACGAAGCGGATCTGCCGCGACGCGAGCCACAGCTTGGTGACGACCATCGCGAGCACGGCGAGCGCGAACAGCAGGGTGAACGAAAAGGGTGACATCGAAGGCGCCAAAGGGTTCTATGCGAGAATTATATGTTCTTGCGGACCGGCCCCGCTGATGCGATGCCGGCCGCCCGGGCGGCGCCGCGCGCCGTCCGCCATTTTCCAGGATGACTCATGACCGATACCGCCGCTTCCACCAGCCAGCCCGCGCTCGTGCGCAACGAGTTGAACCTCGTCTGGCTCGACATGGAGATGACGGGCCTCGACCCGGATAACGACCGCATCATCGAGATCGCGGTCGTTGTGACCAATTCCACGCTCGACATCGCCGTCGAAGGCCCGGTGTTCGCGATCCACCAGAGCGACGAAACGCTCGCGAAGATGGACGACTGGAACAAGTCGACGCACGGCCGCTCGGGCCTGATCGACCGCGTGCGCGCGTCGACCGTGACCGAAGCGGACGCCGCCGAGCAACTGCAGGCCTTCCTCGCGCAATACGTGTCGCCCGGCAAGTCGCCGATGTGCGGCAACTCGATCTGCCAGGACCGCCGCTTCATGGCACGCTGGATGCCTGAATTCGAGCGGTTCTTCCACTACCGCAACCTCGACGTGAGCACGCTCAAGGAGCTGTGCCGCCGCTGGCAGCCCGCGATCTACAAGGGCTTCCAGAAGCGGGCAATGCATACCGCACTCGCGGACATCCACGAGTCGATCGACGAGCTGAAGTACTACCGCGAGCATTTCCTGATTCCGGCCGCGTCTGCTTCGGCCGGCGAGTCCGCGCCGGCCGCCTGAGCGGGCCGGCACACGCTTAGCGCGGTGCGCGCTGAGCGTTTTTCGGCCGGAACGCCGCGACCACCGCGGCGTCGGTCTCGATGTACGGGCCGCCGATCAGGTCGATGCAGTAGGGCACCGCGGCGAAGATGCCGGCGACGGTCGACTTGCCGTCGGCATCGCGCAGCCCTTCGAGCGTTTCCCGGATCGACTTCGGCTGGCCTGGCAGGTTGATGATCAGCGCCGCATGGTCGGCCGTCTCGCGGATCACCGCGACCTGCCGCGACAGGATCGCGGTCGGCACGAAATTCAGGCTGATCTGCCGCATCTGTTCGCCGAATCCCGGCATTTCCTTCGTCGCCACGGCCAGCGTGGCCTCGGGCGTCACGTCGCGGCGCGCGGGGCCCGTGCCGCCCGTCGTCAGCACGAGGTCGCATCCCGCGACGTCGACGAGCTCGGCGAGCGTGGCGGAGATCGTGGGCGCATCGTCCTGGATCAGGCGCGTTTCGGCGCGCCACGGCGACACCAGCGCGCCGGCGAGCCATTCCTGCAGCGCGGGAATGCCTTTGTCCTCGTAGACACCCGTGCTCGCGCGGTCGCTGATCGACACGAGGCCGACGACGAGCTCGTCCGGATGGTTAGGCTTCGTCGTCGTCATGGTCGTCTCCGGCGTCGTCCGCCGCTTCGTCGTCCGCATTGGACGTGCCGCCGGCGGTCTTGATCCACTGGAACAGCTCGCGGAAATAGCGCGGCGGCTTGCCTTGCTGCGCTTCCTTGCGTGCGTTGCGGATCAGCGTGCGGCCTTCCTGGATATCGGCTTCCGGGTGCTGGCGCAGGAATTCGGTTAGTGCGTCGTCGTTCGCGAGCAACTGTTCGCGGGTGCGTTCGATCCAGTGCAGGCGGGCAGTCGCGGCCTTGTTCACGCCGCGTTGCGCGTCGAGCGCGGTGCGCAGCGCGGCCGTCTCGTCGTCGGTCAGCGAGCGCATCACGCGGCCGACGTACTGGAGCTGGCGGCGCTTGCCTTCGTGATCGGTGATTCGGCGCGCCTCGCGCACGGCGTCGGCGAGGCTTTCGGGCATCGGCATGCGTTTCAGCGCGTCTTTCGGCAGATCGACGAGTGCCTGGCCGAGCACCTGCAGCTCGTGCATCTCGCGCTTCAACTGGGATTTGCTGGGGCGATCGTAGCCATTGTCGTCGTCTTCGGCGGCATGCTCGATCGGCTGGATTCGGGTTTTGCGTGTCATGGACGGCATTGTATCGCGCCGCGGACACCCCAAGCTTGTCGGTGCCCGGCCCCGGACCTTGCTATGATCGCGGGATACGCAACATTTTGAACATGCGGGCGCCCGCCCGCCACCGGATATCTAGACGATGGCAGCCAATCTCGACGTACAAGCGCGCTATTTCCCGCACACGCAGGACCAGCTCAAAGAAATCGCCTCGGACATCCTTCGCCATGCGAAGGCACTCGGCGCGACGGACGCCGCGACCGAAATCTCCGAGGGCGACGGCCTGTCGGTGTCGGTGCGCCGCGGCGAGGTCGAAACGATCGAGCACAACCGCGACAAGATGGTCGGCGTGACCGTGTTCATCGGCAAGAAGCGCGGCAACGCGAGCACGTCGGATTTTTCGCCGGGCGCGATCAAGGATACCGTCGCCGCCGCGTACAACATCGCGCGCTTCACGGCCGAGGACGAAGCGGCCGGCCTGGCCGAGGCCGAACTGCTCGAAACCGACCCGCGTGACCTCGATCTGTACCACCCGTGGGCGCTGACGGCCGACGAGGCGGTCGAACTGGCCCGCCGCGCGGAAGACGCCGCATTCGCGGTCAGCCCGCAGATCCGCAATTCGGAAGGCGCAAGCGTGTCGGCCCAGCATTCGCAATTCGTGCTGGCCACGTCGCGCGGCTTCCTGTCCGGCTACCCGTACTCGCGCCACTACATCGCATGCGCACCGATCGCGGGCAGCGGCCGTCACATGCAGCGCGACGACTGGTATTCGTCGAAGCGCAGCGCGATCGATCTCGCGGCACCCGAAGCGGTAGGCCGTTACGCGGCCGAGCGTGCGCTGGCGCGGATGGGCGCACGCCGCCTCGACACCCGCAAGGTGCCCGTGCTGTTCGAGGCGCCGCTCGCGGCCGGCCTGCTCGGCGCATTCGTGCAGGCGGTGAGCGGCGGCGCGCTGTACCGCAAGACGTCGTTCCTCGTCGACAGCCTCGGCAAGCCGGTGTTCGCACCGCACATCCAGGTCGTCGAGGATCCGCACGTGCCGCGCGCGATGGGCAGCGCGCCGTTCGACGAGGAAGGCGTGCGCACGCGTGCGCGCAGCGTCGTCACGGATGGCGTCGTCGAAGGCTACTTCCTGTCGACCTATTCGGCGCGCAAGCTCGGCACGCAGACCACCGGCAACGCGGGCGGCTCGCACAATCTCGCGCTGCGCAGCTCGAACACGCAGGCAGGCGACGATTTCGACGCGATGCTGAAGAAGCTCGGCACGGGCCTGTTGCTGACCGAGCTGATGGGGCAGGGCGTGAACTACGTGACGGGTGACTATTCGCGCGGTGCGGCGGGCTTCTGGGTCGAGAACGGCGTGATCCAGTATCCGGTCGAGGAAATCACCGTCGCGAGCACGCTGCAGGAAATGTTCCGGCATATCGTTGCGATCGGCGCCGATTCGATCGTGCGCGGCACGAAGGAAACGGGCTCGGTGCTGATCGAGCAGATGACGATCGCCGGGCAGTAAGCGGCGCGCGGCATCGGCCGCCATCAAACAAAAAGCCCGACCGGCATGAGCCGGTCGGGCTTTTTTCATGGCGCGTGATGTATCAGCCGCGCTTGCGCTCGTAGACGACGAACGCGTAGCCGAACGTGTTCGGCGCGGCCGCATGGTGCGCATCGCGCGACACTTCCTGCCACTGCGCGGCGTCGGGCGCCGGGAACGAGGCGTCACCGTCGAAGTCGGCATCGATCTCGGTGACGACCAGCTTGTCGGCGAGTGCGAGACCTTCCGTGTAGAGCTGCGCGCCGCCGATCAGAAACGCTTCGGGCACGCCGTCGCGCGCGGCGAGCGCCAGCGCATCGGCGAGCGACGTGACCGTGTCGCAGCCGTCGAAGCGACGCGTCGCGTCGCGCGTGACGACGATATTGCGGCGGCCCGGCAGCGGCCGGCCGATCGACTCGTGGGTCTTGCGGCCCATCACGATCGGTGCGCCCATCGTCGTGCGCTTGAAGAAGGCGAGATCTTCGGGAAGTTTCCAGGGCAACTGGTTGTCGCGGCCGATGATGCCGTTGCGGGCACGCGCGACGATCAGGGTCAACGTCGTCATGAAGGTCGGGGAAAGGAAAACCGGAATGGCGCCGATTCTACCGGAACGGCGGCGCGCGCCGGTTCCGGGTGCGCGTATCCGCTTCTGCACTGCGCGCCGCGACGCTCGAGGCAATGCGTCGCGGCGACGGAATGAATAAAAAGAGTGCCCGCCGGGGGACGGAGCACAAAAACCGTTTCGTGTTGCGAGATCGACGATGCCGGCATCCGATCGATGTCATCCGGCTCGCTCAAATCAATACGTCATCCTTATCAAATGAACCGGCTTGTGCATCATTGATGTGTGCTGCCTTGCGCGGTGCCTTCCATCGCGTGCTGCACGTCGCCCGGCTGCGGTGCCGGGAGCGGCATCGGCAATTGAGGCGGCGGGATTTCGTCCCACAGCGTCACCGACGTCCTGCCGGCCGGCAGCGGTTGCGGTGACGACACGGTCACGATGCCGAACCCGTTGCCGTGCTGCATGCTCGGCGCGTTGGCCGCAAGCAGCATGGCGCGATCCGGATTCGTGCTGTCGTCTGCGCGTGCGGGGGTGGGCGGGCCGGCGGCCGCGACCGCAATGGCCATCGGCACGAAAGAAAGTAAAAGATGTTTGCGCATGGTCGCTGTCTCCGACGGTTTCCATGTTCAGCGAAATGCATGCCATCGCGCCGGGACCGTTGTCGAGACTGCGATTCGTGCTCAAGCGTTGCGAATTGTGTCGGAAAACGACGGAAAATGTTTCAGGCCTGAAACGAGGGGGCTCGGGAATACTGCGGATTCAATCGATACGCTTCAAGGATGAAAATCGTCGCAAGTGTTGATGACAGAACGTATCGCTGCGCGGGTGCTATGTGCAGACGATTGACATTCATCGACCTCCTGAGCGATACGGCCGCGTCGCTCACCGCGCTGAAATCGGATTGTCGTATTCAGTGCCTATAACTAAGCTGTCTTGATCAAAATAACTGGACGCAAGATAAGCGCCATCATGCGAGGCTTTGTCGTCGCGCATCGGCATGGCGAATCGAGCCGCCTTCGGCTGACCCGATTCGATCCTTTTCGCACGTGATCTGGCGTGCACGGCAATCGTTAGACGGTTGATGAACGGGGTGAGCATATGGGAGCCGATCAGCGGCACGTGATCTACTATTCGCGCGAACCGAACGACGCGTTGCGCGGCCATTTCGACGAGTGCGGTTGGCGTGTCGATCTCGCGGAGACCGTGCGAGACGTACGGCGCGTCGTACAGCATGGTGTCGCAACGGCCGGGCTGCTCGATTTTTCGCCGGGCTTCAAGCCCTCGGACCTGCGCGAACTCGAAACCTGTCTGAGCATTCAGCACATCGGCTGGATCGCGGCGACGCGCCGCGGCCAGTTGCAGGACGCTACGCTGCGCCATCTCATCCGCGACTACTGTTTCGACTATGTGACGATGCCGTACGAGACGTCGCGGATCGTCGAGACCGTCGGTCATGCACACGGGATGGTTGCGCTGACCGAACCCGTTGCACCGCCCGTCGGCGCCGGACGCAGCGAAGGCGAAATGGTCGGGACCTGCGATGCGATGCTCGGGCTCTTCAGGACGATTCGTCGCGTCGCGGCAACCGACGCGCCGGTGTTCATCTCCGGCGAATCGGGTACGGGCAAGGAACTGACGGCGGTTGCGATTCACGAGCGTTCGTCGCGTGCGCAGGCGCCGTTCATCGCGATCAATTGCGGCGCGATCCCGTCGACGCTGCTGCAGGCCGAACTGTTCGGCTATGAGCGCGGCGCATTCACCGGGGCGAACCAGCGCAAGATCGGCCGCGTCGAGGCCGCCAACGGCGGCACGCTGTTTCTCGATGAAATCGGCGACTTGCCGCTAGAAAGCCAGGCGAGCCTGCTGCGCTTCCTGCAGGAAGGCAAGATCGAGCGGCTGGGTGCCCATGTGTCGGTGCCGGTCGATGTGCGCGTGATCTGCGCGACCCACGTTGACATGGAGGCGGCGCTGCGCGAAGGGCGGTTCCGCGAGGACCTGTTCCATCGCCTGTGCGTGCTGAAGATCGAGGAGCCGCCGCTGCGCGCGCGCGGCAAGGATATCGAGGTGCTCGCGCGCCACATGCTCGAGCGTTTCAAGGGCGATGCGCATCGTCGCCTGCGCGGCTTTTCCCCTGACGCGGTCGCGTCGCTGTATGGCTATTCGTGGCCGGGCAACGTGCGCGAGCTGATCAATCGCGTGCGTCGCGCGATCGTCATGTCGGAGGGCCGGATGATCACCGCGGCCGATCTCGAGCTGAACGACTTTGCGACGCTCGCGCCCGTGTCGTTGCTGGAGGCGCGCGAGGCGGCCGAACGGCAGGCAATCGAGCAGGCGCTGTTGCGACATCGCGGACGTTTCGCGGATGCCGCGCGCGAACTCGGCGTGTCGCGCGTCACGCTCTACCGGCTGATGTGCGCACACGGCATGCGCGACCGCGGCGACACGCTGGCAGGGTTTTCGGCGCCGTTACCGGAGCTTCCGCATCACGCTTGCTAAAATTGGCGGGTACGGCCGCCCTCGCGGCCGAAGGAACCCGCATGAAACAGTATCTCGACCTCGTTCGTACCATTCTCGATACCGGCACCTGGCAGGAGAACCGCACGGGGATCCGTACCATCAGCATGCCGGGCGCGATGCTGCGCTTCGACCTGCAGCAAGGCTTCCCGGCCGTGACGACCAAGAAGCTCGCGTTCAAGTCCGCGATCGGTGAACTGGTCGGCTTCCTGCGCGCGTCGCGCAGCGCGGCCGATTTCCGCGCACTCGGCTGCAAGGTGTGGGACGCGAACGCAAACGAGAACGCGCAATGGCTCGCGAACCCGTACCGCCAGGGCGTCGACGATCTCGGTGACGTGTACGGCGTGCAATGGCGCCAGTGGCCGGGCTACAAGGTGCTCGACGCGGGTGCCGACGCGCAGATCGACGATGCGACGCGCCGCGGCTTCCGGATCGTCACGCGTTTCGACGAAGACGGCGCGCCGAAGGTGCTGCTGTACAAGGCGATCGACCAGTTGCGCCAGTGCCTGGACACGATCATGGAGAATCCGGCCGACCGCCGCATCCTGTTTCACGCGTGGAATCCGGCCGTGCTCGACCAGATCGCGCTGCCCGCGTGCCATCTGCTGTACCAGTTCCTGCCGAATGCGACAAAGCGTGAAATCTCGCTGTGCCTGTACATCCGCAGCAACGACGTCGGCCTCGGCACGCCGTTCAACCTGACGGAAGGGGCGGCGCTGCTGGAACTCGTCGGCCGGCTGACGGGCTATACGCCACGCTGGTTCACGTACTTCATCGGCGACGCCCATATCTACGAGAACCAGCTCGACATGCTGCAGCGCCAGCTCACGCGCGAGCCTTACGACAGCCCGCGGCTCGAGATTGCCGAGCGCGTGCCGGAATACGCGAAGACGGGCGTCTACGCGCCCGAGTGGCTGGAGCAGATCGAGCCGTCCGATTTCTCGCTCGTCGGCTACCGCCACCATGAGCCGCTGACCGCGCCGATGGCGGTCTGATCGCGCGACTCGGGCCGCGCGGATGCATCGATCCGCGCCCCGCAGGAAAAAGGCCCGACCGGCTGATACCGGTCGGGCCTTTTTGTTTCACGTTTGCGGCACTTATTGGCGATGCCGCTCTTCGTGACCGCCTTGCGGCGGCGGGTTGCTCGGGTGTGGCGCCTCGACGTGCGGCGCCGGTTGCGGCCGCGGTTCCATGTGCGGTGCGGGCATCGACGGGCGTGGTTCCATGCGTGGCGCCGGTTGCGGTCGTGGCTCCATACGCGGCGCGGGTTGTGGCCGCGGCTCCATGCGCGGCGCCTGCGGCTGCGGGCGCGGCATGTCATGCACGGCGGGGGCCGGCGGACGGTACTCGTTCACACGTGGCGGCGCGACTTCGCGATGCGGCGCCGGTTGCGCGAATTCGGGGTGAGGTTGCGGCGCAGGGGCCGCCCGTTCCGATGGCGGTTGCCCATGCTGGGCCGGCGTCTGGAAATCGGGGCGCGGACGCGGCTGCGGAATCTGTGCCGTGTTGTCCAGCCGCGGCTGCGGCAGGGCGCGCGGCGCTTCGTTCCGGCTGCCGGGCTGCGCGCCCTGCGGCGTCGGCACGCCTTCCGGATGCGGCACCGCTGCGCTGCGCACCGGCGGCAGCGCATTCTGTCCCGCCGCGTGGAGCGCGGTCGGCGGAGCAGGGCGTTGACGTTCCATCGGTGTGTGCGGCTGCATC
>NZ_JAAGPE010000182.1:0-233 GCF_017104605.1 Burkholderia sp. Ac-20384
CTGACTGTGCACGACGTGGTACTGTGACCGCCTGCGTAGTTGGCTCACTGCTGTTGTTGAGTGCATGTTGTATGTGCGGCTGATGTTGCTTACTGTGTTTCGCATGGTGTGCTCATAGACGTCCTCGACTATGATGTTTATTGAGCTTGACTGAATCGTGTTGACGTGTGTTGCGTATTTGTTCCGCTTCTCATGCGACGTCACGATTATCTTGTTTTTTTGTTTTTTTTTTT
>NZ_JAAGPE010000183.1:0-20015 GCF_017104605.1 Burkholderia sp. Ac-20384
CCGGGGCGCGAGGCTGCGCGAGACGGATGCCCTTGCGGGGCAATTCGGGAATGGCCGGCGGGGCCGCGCGATAGGCGAACGTCCGCACGAAGCCCGGCAGCGCGGGCTGGCTCGACCCGAGCGCCACGTTCGCCGCGAAGCCGGGACAGTACACGCAGTGCGGCACGCCGGCATGGTCGAACGACGACGTGTCGTGCTCGCCGCCCGCCTGCGCGAGCACGACCTGGCGGGCGCCCGCTGCACTGCACAACTCGAGCGTGAGCTCGCCGGAGCCGCTCGATGCAAGACGCGCATAGCCGATGACGGGCGACAGTACGTTCAGTACCAGCGCCAGCCATACGAGGCCGATCCATCGCGTCGTTCGTTTCATTGCGGTCCAGAAAAAGTGCGCGCAAGTATAACAAGCGGCCCGATTGTTGCCGATTCCGCACAAGGCAAGAGTCGGCATCGGAGCGCGCGCCAGAGGGCATGTGCCGTTAATACAACAGAGACAAAATCTAACGATTCGCCACTGGCATAAATCCAAGCGCGAGGTTGATAATCATCGAACCTGCTGGAGAAATGACCATGGACGAAAGACCAACTCGCATGCCACCGCCGGAGCAAGTGATGAGCCCGGATCCGGAACCCGTCGGCGTGGAATTCCTCGCCGAATTGCCCGACCACGTGCGGGCATTCTTCGACGAGCAGCACAAGCTGTACTCGCCGAAGTGAACGCCTGTTCGGTTCTGTAACCGCCACGTGTCGATCATCGCTATCGTGCGGTTCATCTCTGCGCATCGCGCGCAATTCGCCTCGCACCCGGGCCGCAACAGCCTGACGGTGCCGGATCAGCTCGCCTGCTGATTCTCCGGTCGCTGCGCTACGCCGCGCGACTGTCTTCGTCTATCCTTCTGGTTTTCCACCTCCGGCCCGCCCGGCTCTCCTGATCGTTCCGATGAAGCAAGCCATTCGTGCCAGCCTCGCTGTCGCCGCGCTCGGCGTCGCCCTCTTTTCGTCCCCGCGCATCGCCAATGCAGACGGCGACGACACCGCCCTCACCAACATCGTCGCACTCGCGTCGCAACGCCTCACGCTTGCCGAACCGGTCGCTCGCTGGAAATGGGCGAATCACAAGGCAATCGAGGACCGGCCGCGTGAAGCGGAGCTGCTCGTATCGGTCGAGAAGCGCGCGGCACAGGCCGGCGTCGATCCCGCGTTCGCACGGACGTTCTTCGAGGATCAGATCACCGCGAGCAAGGATGTGCAGAACGCGCTGTTCGCGACCTGGCGCGCGACGCGGCCGCCGGAAGGCACGCCGCCCGATCTCGCGACCAGCACGCGCCCGGCGCTCGACCGGCTGACGCAGAAATTGCTCGCGGGGCTCGCGCAGGTTGCACCGCTGCGCGATGCGCCTGATTGCCAGGCGCGGCTCGCGCGCAGCATCGCCAACTGGAAGACGCTCACGCGCTACGACTCCACGCAAACACAGGCACTCGACACCGCGCTGTCGCACGTCTGCTCGGCCGGCGGCGCAAGCGCGATCGGCTGACGACAACGGGCGCGGGTCGCGCGACCGCGCCTGATTAGCCCGCCTGCCCCTCAGGCGTGAGCGCGGCGAGCGGAATGAGTTGCAGGCCGCGCGCGAGGTGCGTCTGCAGCAGGCGGTGGGTGAAGGGTTCGAACGCACCGTCCGTCCCGTCGGCCGCGAGCCGCGCGGCCGCGTCGAGCGATTCCGCCGCGCCGAGATAGCGCCAGCCATCGATCACATGAAACAGGCGGCGCTCTCCGCTCGCCTCGAACGCGACCGCGCCTTCGAATGGCCAGGGCGCACCGCTGGCACGGGCGTCGGCTACGGGACGCCGGTTGTACGACGGCCGCAGCCGGGCGATCCATTGCGCTTCGGCGAGCATCGCCCCCAGCTCGTTACCGGTCTCGCGCCATTCGACCCGCCTTACCTGCTGCGCAAGCCGCATTTCCTTCGACGAACGGCGCTCCCCCGTCAGCAACGCACGCAGCCGCTGCCGCACCCGCACGCTGCGACCGACATACAGCGGCGCGTCCTCCTCCCCGAACAGCGCGTACGCGCCGCACCCGGCCGGCGCGGTATCGAGCCAGGCTTCGGTCAGGTCGCCGCCCAGACGGAAGTGGCGCGTCGTGCGCGCGATCTGGTCGCGCAGCCGCTCGAGCGGCACGATGTCGTGCAACAGGCGCCAGAACTGCCATAGCAGGTCGGCATCCGCCAGCGCCCGGTGGCGCGCAGCCGGCACGAGGCCGTGCCGCTCGATCAACGCGTCGAGCCCGTGCCGCGTTTCACGCGGGAACAGCGCGCGCGACAGCCGCACCGTACACAGCACATCGGGATTGAACGCGAAGCCGGCGCGCTCGAACTCGGCCCGCAGGAAGCCGCGGTCGAAGCTCGCGTTGTGCGCGACGAAAAGCTTGCCGTCGAGCCGCTCGAACAACGCCGGCGCCAGCGACGCAAACGACGGCGCATCGCGCACCATCTCGTCCGAAATACCCGTCAGTTGCTGGATGAACGGCGGAATCGGCTGCCCCGGATTGACGAGCGTCGTCCACGTCGATACGCCGAGCGGGCCGATTTCGACGACGCCGATTTCGGTGATGCGGTGTTCGGCGGGCGAGCCGCCAGTGGTTTCAAGGTCGACGAAGACGAGCGGCTGTTCGCTGGCGGGATCGGACGGACTGGGGTAATCAGACATGAAAAGACTGGGAAACGGTGCTTCCGTGAGTATGCACCGGCATCCCCATTCGCGGCCAGCCCGAACCGGGATGCTTCGTCCCCGAAAAACGAAAAGCCCCCGCCATGCGGGGGCCGGACGTGATCGGCAATGCGTGGCGCGTCAGACCGCCTGGATATTCGCTGCCTGCTTGCCTTTCGGCCCGACTTTCACGTCGAACGAAACACGCTGGTTTTCCTTCAGCGTCTTGAAGCCGTCCATCTTGATTTCGGAAAAGTGTGCAAACAAATCTTCACCACCATTGTCCGACGTAATAAAACCAAAACCTTTAGCATCGTTAAACCATTTCACGATACCGGTATCCATGTCTTCGTTCCCCACTCGATTAGATCAAAAAAGCTATTTTTATAGCCGTTTCCCGAAATCCCGAAACATTGCGCCAGCACCCGCACCAGCACGCCGCCCGAGGACGGAGTGCTGACTTTATAAATTGGACAATCCGGGTGCGTCAAGGAAATTTTTGACGATCGTTTTATCAAAAAAGAGCTAATGCCATTGGAATCGGTACACCGCCGCATTTGATTAATTGATTCGCATCAAAAACCTGTCAATATTACCGGGATCAGAGTCCCGATATTTTCATCCATGAAATTCCTACCGGGGACAAATCGGGTCGGTAAAATCCTCGGGTTTTTTCCGGGTTGCGGAAATCCGGGGACATTGCGATGCTCACCTAACGTCGGAAGGAAGGAGAAGGTCATGTGGCTGGACGGAATCAAGCGCTTCGCGAGCCGGCTCGGACGCGTACGCCGCAAGTCCCGCGCCCTGGCCGAGTCCGCGTCCTCGCGCGAAGCGCCGTGCGACACCGAATTCGATACGACCTGGCACGGCGATCACTGGCAGAACCTGCTCTCATCGCCGCTCGATGCCCGTCACTACGTGATGGAAGACTGGACATACACGCCACCGCCCAACGAAGCCAAGGAGGCCGCGCCTGCGGCCAAGCGCAAGCGGCGCTCGTTCGCGCAATAGCCCGCGGACCGACGGGGCAAAAAAAAGCGCGACTGGGAAGTCGCGCCGACAAAGGTTTGGAGATCTTTTCCGTCAACGAAAAAGTCTGCTTCGGAAAGCAGAGATCGCAGTATAGCGAGAGAACAACCTTTCATTAGCCATGCTCCACACAAACCTCTATTGCCGATGTGTCAATAATCGGATTAGGACCATCCCCGCCTGCTGCTGACTGCCTGTCGCGATCGCGCAACGCCCGCTACGGAGTCCTGATCGCCATTTTTCTTCGCTGCACCGCGGCAAACCCTTGGTGGGTAATCGTTTGCACCGCATTACCTATCTTTGCGGATTCCAAAATATATTATTGCTTAAAGCGCATCCCTCCCCCGCTCCACGCCCTCCGTACACTGCAGATGGCTTTTTGATAAGCGCACCGCCGCTCTGCCGGACCGGCCGCAGCGTCAAGCAAAACATGCCAGTCCGCAGCAGGTTCGATCGACATCATCCTGTTTGGAGACAGATCCATGAAAAAAACCCTGATCGCCGCCGCGTTGTCGGGAGTATTCGTTACGGCAGCTCATGCCCAAAGCAGTGTGACGCTCTATGGCCTGATCGACGCAGGCATCACCTACACGAACAATCAGGGCGGCCATAGCGCCTGGCAGGAAACGAGCGGTTCGGTCAACGGCAGCCGCTGGGGCTTGCGCGGCACCGAAGATCTCGGCGGCGGGCTGAAAGCGATCTTCACGCTGGAAAATGGCTTCGGCATCAATAACGGCGCGCTGAAGCAGAACGGCCGCGAATTCGGCCGGCAAGCGTTTGTCGGCCTCGCCCATGACAGCTACGGTTCGCTGACGCTGGGCCGGCAGTACGACAGCGTCGTCGACTATCTCGGGCCGTTGTCGCTGACGGGCACCCAGTACGGCGGCACGCAGTTTGCCCACCCGTTCGACAACGACAACCTGAACAATTCGTTCCGGATCAACAACTCGGTCAAGTATCAGAGCGCGAACTACGGCGGCCTCAAGTTCGGTGCGTTGTACGGGTTCTCGAACTCGACGGCTTTCGCGAACAACCGCGCCTATAGCGGCGGCGTGTCGTACAGCTACCTGGGCTTCAACTTCGCCGCGGCGTACTTGCAGTTGAACAGCGACGTGAACGCGCTCGCGCAGGCCGCGTCCGATCCCGGCGCCGTGACCGGCGACTGGACCTTCGCGTCGCGCGTGCAGCGCACCTGGGGCGCCGGCCTGAATTACGGGTTCGGCCCGGCCACGGTCGGCTTCGTGTTCACCCAGACGCGCCTGACCGGCATCCGCGCGATCAGCGCGGCGCAGTCCGGCGTGTCCGGCGGCATCACGGGCCTCGGCGGAACCGCGCGCTTCAGCAACTACGAACTCAACGGACGCTACGCGCTGACGCCGGCGCTGTCGCTCGCCGGCTCCTACACGTACACGCAGGGCCGCCTGGCCGGCGACAAGCCGACCTGGCACCAGTTCAACCTGCAAGCCGACTATGCGCTGTCGAAGCGCACCGACGTCTACCTGCAGGGCGAGTTCCAGAAGGTCAACAACGACGGCCTCGATCTCGGCGCCAACATCAACGGGCTGGGCGCCGCGTCATCGACCAACAAGCAGATCGCGGTCACGGCCGGCATGCGCCACCGCTTCTGAGCAACAGGCACATCGTCCGCACGCCGGATGACGAAGCGCCCCATCGGGGCGCTTTTTCTTTGCCGGGCTGCGTTGAGCGCCGCTCAGGCGTTGCCCGACGCCGGGTAACGGACGTCGAGCACGTCGATCGGCTGCGGGCCGGCCGGCGTCATCAGCATGACGGTATCGCCGATCTTCGCCTTGATCAGCGCCCGCGCGACCGGCGAAATCCAGCTGACACAACCGTGATCGAGATCGACCTCGTCGATCCCGACGATCGTGATCGTGTGATCCTCGCCGTCCGGCGTCTCGTAATCGACCGTTGCACCGAAAAACACCTGGTCGACGTTCTCCTGCCGGCTCGCATCGACGACTTCGGCCAGATCGAGCCGCTTCGTCAGGAAGCGGATGCGGCGATCGATCTCGCGAAGCCGCCGCTTGCCGTAGATATAGTCGCCGTTCTCCGACCGGTCGCCGTTCGACGCGGCCCAGGACACGAGCCGCACGACCTCGGGACGCTCGACGTCGATCAGGTTCAGCAGTTCGTCCCTCAGCCGCTTGTGACCAGCCGGTGTGATGTAGTTCTTCGAGCCCGCCGGAATCGCCGGCTGGGCCTGGTCCAGATCGTCGTCGTCGCCGTCCGACTCTTTGACAAACGCCTTGTTCATGATGCGGGTTCAACATGGATGACTGATGCTCCAAGGGTACACGAAGGGCGCCCCGGCAAGGCCATGCACCTAATTTGCGATTAAGGCTTCCCTTTTTATACAACCCTGCTATACTTCCGCTTCTGCGTGCGGCTGTAGCTCAGTTGGATAGAGTACTTGGCTACGAACCAAGGGGTCGTGGGTTCGAATCCTGCCAGCCGCGCCACCTTAAAAGGGCTTTCCTCCGGGAAAGCCCTTTTTCTTTCCGTCTCCCCTTCCGTTGCTCACGGCACGGCAACGTACGGTTGCTTGGCGCCGCCTTTCGGAAGAACGTCGGCCACGCCGCACGTTCGCCTCCCCTACAGCACAAATGAAAACGGCGGCCATTGGCCGCCGTCGATCGATCGCCCGCGCGGGCGTAGCGTCAATAATCCTGCCGCTCGCGCTCGATGCGCATGC
This sequence comes from Burkholderia sp. Ac-20384, assembly GCF_017104605.1. Taxonomy (NCBI): domain Bacteria; kingdom Pseudomonadati; phylum Pseudomonadota; class Betaproteobacteria; order Burkholderiales; family Burkholderiaceae; genus Burkholderia; species Burkholderia sp. Ac-20384. The sequence goes on from NZ_JAAGPE010000183.1 coordinate 6,445, forward strand.
CACCGTCGTGGCGCGCATGCGCGCCATCGTCGGTCGAACGCTCGCGCATGATCCGCATCACATCCGGATTGGTGCGCACGCGCCGCATCACGTTCGCGAGATGCACGCGATCGCTGACCTGGATCACGAAGCGCAGCACCGTCGATTCGTGCGTCAGATCCTCGTCCATCGCGATGTGCACGATGTTCGCATCGGCCGACGTGATATCCGCCGCCACGCGCGCAAAGATGCCCTTCGTGTTCTTCACGAGCGCCTTCACGGCGACATCGAACAGGCGGCCCGGCTGCGGCGCCCATTCGACATCGATCCAGCGGCCCGGATCGCGGCGATGAATACGCTGCGCCACGCGGCAATCGGTCGTATGAATCGCCATCCCCAGACCAATGCCGATATAGCCCATGATCGCGTCGCCCGGAATCGGCCGGCAGCACGCGGACAACTGCACGGACATCCCTTCGGTGCCGGTAATCACGACCGGCGGCGCATGGTGCGCGGGATGCCGCTCGGACTTCGGCAGATCGTCGTCCGCATCGCGGCCGCTCATCAGCACCTCGATGCGCTTGGCCATCACCGCGGCCACGCGACGGCCGAGGCCGATGTCCGCGAAGATTTCCTGACGGCTCTTGTTGCCCGTCCACTGCACGAGCTTCTCCCACACTTCCGGCTCGACATCGGCCAGCGCAAGACCGTAGCCCTTCAGGCTCTGGTCGACCAGCCGCTCGCCAAGCTGCACCGACTCGTTCAGGCGCATCGTCTTCAGGTAGTGCCGGATCGCCGAGCGCGCCTTGCCGGTACGCACGAAGCCGAGCCATGCAGGGTTCGGCTTCGAATACGGCGCGGTGATCACCTCGACGATGTCGCCGCTCTTCAGCTCGGTGCGCAGTGGCAGCAGCTCGTTGTTGATCTTCACGGCCACGCACTGGTTACCGAGATCGCTGTGGATCGAATACGCGAAATCGAGTGCGGTCGCGCCGCGCGGCAGCGCCATGATCTTCGACTTCGGCGTGAACACGTAGACCGCATCCGGGAACAGGTCGATCTTCACGTGCTCGAGGAATTCGCTCGAATCGCCGGCTTCGCTCTGGATGTCGAGCAGCGACTTCAGCCACTGGTGCGCGCGCTTCTGCACGTCGCTGAGATCCGCGCTACCGTTCTTGTACAGCCAGTGCGCTGCGACTCCCGCCTCGGCGATCTCGTGCATCTTGCGCGTGCGCACCTGGAACTCGATCGGCGCGCCGAACGGGCCGACGAGCGTCGTGTGCAGCGACTGATAGCCGTTGATCTTCGGGATCGCGATGTAGTCCTTGAACTTGCCGGGCACGGGCTTGTACAGCGCGTGCAGCGCGCCGATGCACGTGTAGCAGTCGAGTGGGCTGTCGACGACGACGCGAAAGCCGTACACGTCGAGCACCTGCGAGAACGACAGCTGCTTGTCGCGCATCTTGCGGTACACGCTGTAAATGGTCTTTTCGCGGCCGGTGATCTCGGCGTCGATCTTCGCGTCGGCCATCGCGCGCTGCGCGGCCTCGAGGATCTTGCTGATCACTTCGCGGCGATTGCCGCGCGCGGCCTTCACGGCCTTCTCGAGCGTCGCGTAGCGATGCGGGTTGAAGTTCGCGAAGCTCATGTCCTGCAGCTCGCGATACGTGTTGTTCAACCCGAGGCGGTGCGCGATCGGCGCGTAGATGTCGAGCGTTTCCCGCGCGACGCGGCGGCGCTTTTCCATCGGCACCGCGCCGAGCGTGCGCATGTTGTGCAGGCGGTCGGCGAGCTTGACGAGAATGACGCGCACGTCGCGTGCCATCGCGAGCAGCATCTTGCGGAAGTTTTCCGCCTGCGCTTCCTCGCGGCTGCGGAACTCCATCTTGTCGAGCTTCGACAGGCCGTCGACCAGTTCGGCGACCTTCGGGCCGAACCGTTCGGCCAGCTCGCTCTTGGTCACGCCCTGATCTTCCATCACGTCGTGCAGCAGCGCTGCCATGACGGCCTGCGCGTCGAGCTTCCAGCCGGCGCAGATTTCCGCGACGGCGACAGGATGGGTGATGTAGGGCTCGCCGCTCTGGCGATATTGACCGAGGTGGGCTTCGTCGCTGAAGTGGAACGCCGCCTTGACCTCTTTGATTTCTTCCGGAGGAAGATACTCGGCAAGCGCGGCCGTCAGTTTCGCGATCGAAACGACGCCGTGCTTACGAGGCTGCTCCGGTGTGGCGGTCGGCCCGAACAGATGCCGGAAGGACTGTTCGAGGACCGCGTCGATGTACTGGCGCGCAGGCGACTGGGCCGTGGCTTCGGTGGTCGAATCCGCGGAGGCGGACGATGGGGTGGTGCTCATATTCGCCTCCAGGTCGAGTCGTTGCGCGCGTGGATTACATGGCTGGAACGGGCCGGATGCGCGTTACACCGGCACCTTCTTCAGCATCTCGACGCCGACCTGGCCGGCAGCGATTTCGCGCAGCGCGACGACGGTCGGCTTGTCGCGGCTTTCGATCTTCGGCGTATGGCCTTGCGCGAGCTGCCGCGCGCGATAGGTGGCGGCGAGCGCCAGTTCGAAGCGGTTCGGGATTTGCTTCAGGCAGTCTTCGACGGTAATGCGAGCCATGTTGGTAATTCCTTCTGAATATAGTCCTTATTCTACCTTATGTCCCTCGTCCCCCGCGTCATTCCGCGTGGGGCAGATGGATGCCGAGCTCGATGAACAGCTCCGTGTGTCGCGCGTACTGCGAAGCAAAGCGCAGGCGCGTGGCCGCGACGATGCATTCGAGCTCCGCGAGCGCACGCTCGAAATTCTCGTTGATCACCACGTATTCCGCTTCGGGCGCGTGCGCGATCTCGCTGCCGGCGGCCAGCAGGCGGCGCGTGATCACTTTCGGTTCGTCCTGGCCGCGCTTCTTCAGGCGCTCTTCTAGCGCGTCGAGCGACGGCGGCAGGATGAAGATGCCGACCGCGTTGCGGAACTGCTTCTTCACCTGCAGCGCGCCCTGCCAGTCGATTTCGAGCAGCACGTCGTGGCCGTTCTTCATCTGCTCTTCGATCCAGACGCGCGACGTGCCGTAGTAGTTGCCGTGCACTTCCGCGCTCTCGAGGAATTCGTGCGCCGCGTGACGCGTGCGGAAATCCTCGACCGTCGTGAAGTGATAGTGCTGGCCGTCCTGCTCGCCCGGGCGCGGTTTGCGCGTCGTATACGAGATCGACAGGCAGATGTCGCTGTCCTTCGACAGCAGCGCATTCACGAGCGTCGACTTGCCGGCGCCCGACGGCGCGACGACCATGAACAGGTTGCCGGGATAGACGCCGCCGTGCAGCGAATGCGCGGCGTGGCCGTCGTGGGTGGATTGGGTCATGTTGCTTTACTCCAGGTTTTGCACTTGCTCGCGCATCTGCTCGATCAACAGCTTGAGCGCCATCGATGCGTCGGCGAGTTCCTTCGCCGCCGCCTTCGAGCCGAGCGTGTTTGCTTCTCGATTCAGCTCCTGCATCATGAAGTCGAGACGCTTGCCGACGCGGCCGCCCTTCTCGATCACGTGACGCGTTTCGTTCAGGTGCGCAGTGAGCCGCGACAGTTCTTCCGCGATGTCGATCCGGATTCCGTACATCGTCACTTCCTGACGAATGCGCTCCGCGGCTTCCTCGCGCGTGACGATCGTCGAGCTGCCTTCGGGCGCCGCGATGCCGAGCGCCTCCTGCAGCCGTTCGACGATCTTCTGCTGGTGCTTCGCGATCAGCTCCGGCACGAGCGGCGTGATGCGCGCGACGATCGCTTCCATCTCCGTGACGTTCGACAGCAGCATCGTCGCCAGCTGTGCGCCTTCGCGCGAGCGCACGACGACCAGCTCGCCGATCGCTTCCTTGCCGCACGCGAGCACCGCCTCGCGGATCGCGTCAGCCGACACGCCGCTCTCGGCGATCACGCCCGGCCAGCGCAGGATCTCGCCCGCGCGCAGGCGGCCGACACCCGGGAACGAGTCGAGCACCGAGCGTTCGAGCTCGGCGAGCTGGCCGAGCGCGGACTGGTTCAGCGCGCCCGCGCCGATGCTCTGCTCGCCGCGCTGCAGGTTGATGCGGATGTCGACCTTGCCGCGCGACAGCTTGTTCATCAGCATTTCGCGCAGCGCGGGTTCGCACGCGCGCACGTCGTCCGGCATCCGGAAATTCAGGTCGAGGAAGCGCGAGTTCACGGTGCGCAGTTCGACCGACACGCTGGTGCCGCCGTTGCCGGTGGCCGTCGCGAGTTCGCGCGTCGCGCTCGCGTAGCCCGTCATGCTGTAGATCATGGTTCGTCTCGCCGTCTGGGTGCCCTCGCGGGCGGGGATATGTCGAGGCGCCCGGCGCATCGTAAAGCGCGGGGCGGGAAGCGCGCATTATCCCATTTTTGCGGACCACCCCGCCGGGCACGCCCGCCGTTCGGCGCTAAAATCGGGGTTTCCTCTCGTTCCGCGACTCCCACATGACGTCCTCCGTTTCCCGCCCGAGCGGCCGCCGCGCCGACGCACTGCGCAAGGTCGCCCTTACGCGCCACTACACGAAACATGCCGAAGGCTCGGTGCTGGTCGAATTCGGCGACACCAAGGTGCTCTGCACCGCGAGCGTCTCCGAACGCGTCCCCGACTTCCTGCGCGACCGCGGGCAAGGCTGGCTGACCGCCGAATACGGGATGCTGCCGCGCGCGACGCACACGCGCAGCGACCGCGAAGCCGCCCGCGGCAAGCAGACCGGCCGCACGCAGGAAATTCAGCGCCTGATCGGCCGCGCGCTGCGCGCGGTGTTCGACCTCGAGGCGCTCGGCCCGCGCACGATCCACATCGACTGCGACGTGATCCAGGCCGACGGCGGCACGCGCACGGCGAGCATCACCGGCGCGTTCGTCGCCGCACACGACGCCGTGTCGAAGCTGATCGCGGCCGGCAAGATCACGCGCTCGCCGATCACCGACCACGTCGCCGCGATCTCGGTCGGCGTGTACGAAGGCGCGCCCGTGCTCGACCTCGATTACGCGGAAGATTCGCAGTGCGACACCGACATGAACGTCGTGATGACCGGCGCCGGCGGCTTCGTCGAAGTCCAGGGCACGGCCGAAGGCGTGCCGTTCTCCCGCGCCGAGATGAACGCGCTGCTCGACCTCGCGCAAGGCGGGATCGCCGAGCTCGTGCAGCTCCAGAAAGACGTGCTGGGCGCCTGACATGCCGGACGACCACACCATCGCGCCGCTGTCGCGCATCGTTCTCGCGTCGAACAACGCCGGCAAGCTGCGCGAATTCACCGCGCTGTTCTCGACGGTCGGCATCGAGATCGTCCCGCAGGGCGACCTCGCGGTGCCCGAGGCGGAAGAACCGTTCGGCACCTTCATCGAGAATGCGCTGACGAAAGCGCGCCACGCGTCGCGGCTCACCGGGCTGCCGGCGATCGCCGACGATTCGGGCCTGTGCGTGCGCGTGCTGCGCGGCGCGCCGGGCGTCTATTCGGCGCGCTACGCGCAGCGCGCGGGCCGCGACAAGGGCGACGCGGCGAACAACGCGTATCTCGTCGAGCAGTTGCGCGGCGTCGACGACCGGCGCGCATACTACTGCTGCGTGCTCGCGCTCGTGCGCCATGCGGACGACCCCGAACCGCTGTTCGCCGAAGGGCGCTGGTCGGGCGAGATCGTCGACACGCCGCGCGGCGAGCACGGATTCGGCTACGACCCGTATTTCTACCTGCCGTCGCTCGGCGCGACGGCCGCCGAACTCGAGCCGGCCGTGAAGAACACGCACAGCCATCGCGCGCTGGCGCTGAAGGCGCTGCTGGCGCGGCTCGCGGAGGAAGCATGAGCACGCCCGATACCCGTTCGCCGACGGAGGTTGCATGAGCCAGGCCGCGGAAACCGGCGCGCGCGTCGTCGCGACCTTCACGTCGCCCGGCCAGGTGCGGCTCACGTCGCTGCCGCCGCTCGCGCTGTACGTGCATTTCCCGTGGTGCGTGCGCAAGTGCCCGTACTGCGATTTCAACTCGCACGAGTGGAAGGGCGAGCGGTTTCCGGAAACCGAGTATCTCGACGCGCTGCGCGCCGATCTCGAGCAGGCGCTGCCGCTCGTGTGGGGCCGGCAGGTGCATACGATATTCATCGGCGGCGGCACGCCGAGCCTGCTGTCGGCGGCCGGCCTCGACCGGATGCTGTCCGACGTGCGCGCGCTGCTGCCGCTCGACGCCGATGCCGAGATCACGCTCGAGGCCAATCCGGGCACGTTCGAGGCCGCGAAGTTCGCGCAGTTCCGCGCGAGCGGCGTGAATCGCCTGTCGGTCGGCATCCAGAGCTTCAACGAGACGCACCTGAAGGCGCTCGGCCGGATTCACGACACCACGCAGGCACGCGCCGCTGTCGAGATCGCCGCGAAGAACTTCGACAACTTCAACCTCGACCTGATGTTCGCGCTGCCGAACCAGACGCTCGACGAATGCCGCACCGACATCGAGACCGCGCTGTCGTACGCGCCGCCGCATCTGTCGCTGTATCACCTGACGCTCGAGCCGAATACGCTGTTCGCGAAGTTCCCGCCGGTCGTGCCCGACGACGACGCGTCGGCCGACATGCAGGAATGGATTCACGCGCGCACGGCCGAGGCCGGTTACGGACACTACGAAGTCTCCGCGTATGCGAAGCCGAATCATCAGTGCAAGCACAACCTGAACTACTGGCGTTTCGGCGACTATCTCGGAATCGGTGCGGGCGCACACACGAAGCTGTCGTTCCCGAACCGGATCCTGCGGCAGGCACGCTACAAGCATCCGGCAACCTTCATCGAGCAGGCGATGGCCGGCACGGCCGTGCAGGAAGAGCGTGAAGTCGGCGCGCGCGACCTGCCGTTCGAGTTCATGCTGAACACGCTGCGGCTCGTCGAGGGCTTCCCCGTGCACAGCTTCGCCGAACGCACGGGCCTGCCGATGAGCACGATCGAGCCGGCGCTGCAGGAAGCGGAGCGACGCGGGCTGATCGCGCGCGATTTCGCGCAGATCGCGCCGACGCCGCTGGGCCAGCGTTTCCTCAACGACCTGCAGGAATTGTTCCTGCGCGACGATTGAAGGAATGAACCTCGCGGCATTTCGGTTACAATGCCGCCTCGTGTGGAAGCGTGGCCGAGCGGTTTAAGGCACCGGTCTTGAAAACCGGCGACGGGAAACTGTCCGTGAGTTCGAATCTCACCGCTTCCGCCAGGAAGTTCGCCAAACCCCGTCCATTCATCGAATGACGGGGTTTTTTGCTGGCCCGCACACGCCCTTCCCGCACGTCCCGACGCGTCACGCCGGATGCCGTTACAATCCGGCGCTCCGATTCGCGAAACGGGAAACCCACGTCATGAAGCCCTTCATCGTCTCGTCGCTCGCCGCGCTGCTGGTTGCCGTCAGCACGCAGGCGACGGCCGACACCGCCTCCGGCAGCGACGCGCCGGCGTCGTGCGCGATCGCCTACGTGACCGGCGTCGGCGGCTCGCCGCGCGGCCTGAGCGAATACCTCGCGAGCCCGTCGCCCTACAACTACCTGAAGGACAACGATCTCCAGTGCAAGGTGGGCGACGACGGGCGCACGTCGAACTGCACCGGCGTGACCTACCTCCGGAACGACCAAGTCAGCGTGTACGACGATTCCGATCCGGCGACGCTGACCGTCGTGGCACGCGTGGAACTCGACCACGGCCAGAAATACCCGGTGATCATCGTCGTGCAGCGCAAGGACGCGCGCTGCAAACAATGATGCCGCGTCGCGCGCGAACCCGTCCGTCGAAACGGCACGTGCGTTCGCGCCGGGCCTCGCGCGGCGCCTGAGCCGCGACACGGGCAGCGGCCCCCGTCGTCGCGTCGCACCGCGCCGGAAGCCTCCCGGCCCGCCGCTCGATCACCTAGAATTCGATCAACACGGCGACACGACCGCCGCCGCGTACTCGATGCCGCGCGCGCCACCCCTGCGTGCGGTACACGGAGATCGCCATGACCGAACTGTCGACACCGGCGGAACACGTCGATTACGAAGGCTTCGAGGTCCATGTCGTGCCGGCCGCCGTGCCCGGCAGCGACACGCGCTACACCTACACCGGCTACGTGTGCCATCCGGGCGCGAATCCCGCATTGCCCGGTCACGCGGTGCCATTCCACGCGGACGGCGAGGAAAGCTTCGCGAGCCTCGATGAAGCCGTCCACGAAGCCGTGCATATCGGCAAGAGCATCATCGACGGCACGCACCCAGACCTGTCGATCCTGTCACTCGTCACGCACGGCTTCTGAGGCGGGCGGCACGCGTCGATGGGGAACGCGCGGGCATCGGCAGCCGTGCTGCCCGCGGTAGCCGCTGTGCGCTGGCGGATCATCGCCACGCGCCTGCGTATCACTCGCGTTGCTCGCCTTTCTTTCAACCTTGCAACACGCACGCCGGGATGCACACGTGCGCCAGCCACGCGAGCGTGCTGTCACATGTCGCGTCACATCCCGATGCGCAGGCGCGCGCCGTTCTCGTCATCAGCAATCGCATCGTCCGGCATCGTCCGTTATGCGTTTCTCCCGATATCGGCTCGCGTCCGTGCGCCTATCATTTTTTTATAGTCACCTCTGGCTAGCCTCCCATGCGCCCCCTTCCCCGTTCGCGCGTCGACCGGCTGCGTGCAGTTGCACTGGCCGCCGTCGCCATGCTCGCGGCGTGCACGATCACGCCGCCTCCGTCGCTGCACTCGATCCTGACGATTCCGTCGATCACCCGCAGCGGCAGCCTCGACCAGTACCGCGTCGAAGTCGCGCAGCGTGTCGCCGAACGCAATCCGTCCGGCATGCTGCACGGCACGCCGCAGGCCATGCTCCGCTCGCTCGTCGTCGTGGCCTTCACCGTCGATGGCAGCGGCCGGCTCGTCAACGCGTCCGTCTATCGCAGCAATGGCGACAGCGAGGCGGAAGCGCTCGCGCTCGCGTCGCTGCGCCGCTCGGCGCCGCTGCCGCCACCACCGTCGCGACTGCTCGACGGCAACGGCCGGCTCGAAATGATGGAAGGCTGGCTCTTCAACGACGACGGCCACTTCCAGCTGCAAAGCACCGCGTCGGCGCAGGCGCAATCGATCGACTGACCGGTCGCCGCACGGCGATTGCCGGTGCGCGGCGGCGCTGGCTATAATTTTCCGCAATCGCGCGGCCATCACGCCGCGCGCGCGTTCGCGCGCCCCACCCGGCATGCGAGCCGACCACGCCGGCACCGGGCGGCGGCGACGTACCCGTCTCCATCGTCGACCGGCGGGTGACGTCCGCGCCACGGCGCGCGTCCACGCCGCCACCGCATCATCCGCTCGGCTGCCCCCGGCAGGCGTCCGCCTGCCCGACCGCACGCTCAGCCGACCGCCCCAACGACAAAACGGAGACATCCATGTCCGCATCCCCCCCGACCGTTGCACACGCAACCGGTTCGGCCGGCGCCGTCAGCCACCGGCGCATCGTGTTCGCGAGCTTCATCGGCACCGCGATCGAGTTCTACGATTTCTACGTGTACGCAACGGCCGCCGCGCTGGTCATCGGCCCCGTGTTCTTCCCGCACGGCTCCGCGACCGCACAGGCGCTGTCCGCGTTCGTCACGTTCGGCATCGCGTTCATCGCGCGCCCGATCGGCTCGTTCCTGTTCGGGCACTTCGGCGACCGCATCGGCCGCAAGTCGACGCTCGTCGCGTCGCTGCTCGTGATGGGCGTGTCCACCACCGCGATCGGCTTCGTGCCCGGCTACGACGCGATCGGCGCGCTCGCGCCGGTGCTGCTGTGCGTGCTGCGCTTCGGCCAGGGGATCGGCCTCGGCGGCGAATGGGGCGGCGCCGCGCTGCTCGCGACCGAGCACGCGCCGCAGGGCAAGCGCGGCTGGTTCGGGATGTTCCCGCAACTCGGGCCGTCGGTCGGCTTCCTGATGTCGAACGGGCTGTTCTTTGCGCTCGCGCTGTCGCTGTCGGACGAGCAGTTCCGCAGCTGGGGCTGGCGCATCCCGTTCCTGGTCAGTGCGGTGCTCGTCGCGCTCGGCCTGTACGTGCGGCTCAAGATCACCGAAACGCCGGCGTTCCAGGCCGCGCTCGATCGCAACGAGCGCGTGCGCGTGCCGGTCGCGACACTGATCACGCAACACTGGCGGCCGACGCTGCTCGGTGCGCTCGCCATGGTCGTCTGCTACACGCTGTTCTACATCTCGACGGTGTTCTCGCTGTCGTACGGCGTGTCGGCGCTGCATATTCCGCGCCAGAGCTTCCTCGGCCTGCTGTGTTTCGCGGTCGTGTTCATGGGACTCGCGACGCCGCTGTCCGCGTGGGCATCCGACCGCTTCGGCCGCAAGCCGGTGCTCGTCGTCGGCGCGATCGCCGCGCTGCTGTCGGGTTTCGCGATGGAGCCGCTGCTCGGCAGCGGCTCGATGCCGCTGGTCGCGCTGTTCCTGACGATCGAGCTGTTCCTGATGGGCGTGACGTTCGCGCCGATGGGCGCGCTGCTGCCGGAGCTGTTCCCGACCAACGTCCGCTATACGGGCGCGGGCGTCGCGTACAACCTCGGCGGGATTCTCGGCGCGTCGATCGCGCCGTATATCGCGCAGCTGCTGGCAGCGCGCGGCGGGCTGTCGTGGGTCGGCGGCTATGTTTCGGTTGCGGCAGCAATCAGCCTGATTGGTGTGCTGCTGATGCGCGAAACGCGCGACGCATCGCTCGTCTGAGACTCCGGGGCGACCCGGGTTGTGCGGTGGCCGGCGCTGCCTATACTCGATCCTGGGTGCGCCGCCGCGCGCGCCCGGGATCCCGCCCCGAAGGAGCCGCCGCCATGAACATCCGCCTCGGCAATGCCGATCTCGTCCTGATCCTCGCGCTTGCGCTGGGTGGCGCGATCCTGCTCGCACTGCGCTTCCGGCCGAAGACGTGGCGCGGCCTCGTGTTCGAAGCGCTGCTGGCGAATCTGGCGGCCATCGCCGCCGTCGTCACGGTCGAGGCGCTGCTCGCCTGAGCCACCTGAGCCGGCACGCGTCGCTTCGTCAGGCGGTCAGCCGCGCGCGCAGCGCGCCGTAGGCCGGCGCGACCGCATCGATCGCATCCAGCGCCTCGTCGACGGACGGCATCGTGCCCGGCTCGCCGATCGACAGTGCATTCGGCGCGCCGCCGATGCCGCAATGGTGCCGCGACGTCGCGACGAAAATCATCACGGTCGGCCGCTGCAGCGCGTGCGCCATGTGCACGAACCCCGTATCGACCCCCACCACGAGCGCAGCCCGGCCGAGCGCCGCGCCGAGCTCGCGCACCGTCATCGCGGGCAGCACGACCGAACCCGGCGCGCGTGCGGCAATGTCCTGTGCATCGCCGTGCTCCGCAGCCGATCCCCACGGCAACAGCACGCGTACGCCACGCGCCATCATCTGCGTGGCGAGCGCGGCCCAGTGGTCGGCCGGCCATTTCTTGTCGGGGTTCGACGTCGCATGGAACAGCAGCATGAACGGTGCGCCGTCGGTCACGGCCGCCGGCAGGTTCACGTCCCGCGGCGGGACGATGCCGTACGTGGCGATGCCCTCGGGCGTGTAGCCGAGCGCCTCGCCGGCGCTCACGCGCATCCCGTGCCACGCGTCGCAGTCCGGCCGCGGGCCGAAGCGATGCGAATACGCGAAGCGTGCACCCGTTTCGCCGAGATCCTGCGTCTGGTAGCCGACGCGGCGTGCGGCGCGCGCGAGCGCCGAAATGATGGCGCTCTTGTAGACGCCATGCAGGTCGATCACCGCATCGTAGCGGTGCCTCCGCAGCGCGCTGATCGACGCCGTGATCGCCTTCAGGTCGCCGCGATTGCGCATCTTCTTGAAGCGGCGCAGCGGCGCGCAAAGGACATGGCTGACGCCCGGATGCCAGCGCACGACCTCCGCGCACGATTCGTCCACCGCCCAGTCGACCGTTACGCCGGGAAAGGCGCGATGCAGATCCGCAACGACCGGTAGCGTCTGGACGACGTCGCCGAGCGACGTCACTTTCACGATGAGGATACGTTTCACGATGTGTGGGGATAGACGGGCCAATTTGGCATGCTAACGATGGTTACATGCGCCAACATTACGTGAAAATTACTTTTGCAACAAAATGCATCTCCTTTCGGGAACATTCTCGCGCCCCGCCCGCATCCGGTTCTTTTTATAATTCGATCTTTGCCTACCGGCCCGCGTCGATGCAACGCCCCGCCCTTCCCGCCCTGTTTCCCGCCCTCACCCGTCGTTCGCTGAGGATCTGGCGCCAGTACGGCGTTTTCTGGCTCGGTGCGATCGTCGTCGGCCTCACTGCCGTACTTTACGCGCGACTGATCGACTGGGGCTACGAAACCTTCCGCACGATGCGCGATCACGCCGCGTGGCTGCCGCTGCTGCTCACGCCGGCCATCGCCGCGGTGTCGGTATGGATCACGCGCCGCTTCTTCCGTGGCGCCGAGGGCAGCGGTATCCCGCAGGTGATCGCGACGCTGCATGCGCGCCCGAGCGCGTTCGGCTCCCGGCTGCTGACGCTGCGCATCCTGTTCGGCAAGGTGCTGGTGTCGTTCCTCGGCATCCTGGGTGGCTTCACGATCGGCCGCGAAGGGCCGACCGTGCAGGTCGGCGCGGCACTGATGTTCAACCTGCGACGCTTCTACCCGCGCTCGAACGCGCAGATCGAACGCCAGCTGGTGCTCGCCGGCGCGGCGGCCGGGCTGTCGGCCGCATTCAATACCCCACTCGCCGGGATCGTGTTCGCGATCGAGGAGCTGACGCGCAGCTTCTCCGCGCGCGCCAGCGGCGTGCTGATCACCGCGATCATCCTCGCCGGCGTCGTCGCGCTCGGCCTGAACGGCAACTACACGTATTTCGGCACGATCGATGCCGGCCCCCATTTCCCGAAACTGCTGGCGCTCGCCGTGCTGGTCACCGCGATCGTCACGGGGATCGCCGGCGGCCTGTTCTGCTGGCTGCTGCTCAACACGGGACGCTGGCTGCCCGAGCGGCTGCTGGGCCTGTATCGCGAGCGGCCGATCACGTTCGCCGCGCTGTGCGGCTTCACGATCGCCGCCGTCGGCCTTATATCGGGCGGCACGACCTTCGGCAGCGGCTACGCCGAGGCGCGCGGCCTGCTCGACGGCAGTCAGCATCTGTCGGTGTTCTATCCGTTCCTGAAGATGATTTCGATGGTCGCGTCGTACCTGCCGGGCATCCCGGGCGGGATCTTCGCGCCGTCGCTGTCGATCGGCGCCGGGTTCGGCAACCTGCTGCACATCGTGTTCAGCAACATGAGCCTGCCGATGCTGATCGCGCTCGCGATGGTCGGCTACATGGCGGCCGTCACGCAGTCGCCGATCACGTCGTTCGTGATCGTGATGGAGATGATCAACGGTCACGCGCTCGTGATTTCGCTGATGGCTACCGCGTTGGTGTCGAGCCGCGTGTCGCGCTTTTTCGCGCCGCCGCTCTACGAAACGCTCGCCCAGCGCTATCTCGCACCGCCAGTCGCGGCCGCGGAACCGGCTGCGGCAGCCGCGCCGAGCGCGACGGTGGCAACCGGCGTCACCGAGCCGCAGGATGCGGCCGCGGCGCCCGCCGATCCGCTCGACAC
>NZ_JAAGPE010000184.1:0-237 GCF_017104605.1 Burkholderia sp. Ac-20384
TGATGTGGGATAGTGAGATGTTGGTGTAAGTGAGCATCGGACATATGTGGTGGTGTGAGACGAGACGTAGTGGTACGAGAGTGTGTGAGGGCGAGGAGACGGAAGAGAAGTGAACAACAGGTGGTGTAATGGGGAAGGAGGTGGTTGGGGGGCGAGAGGTGGGTGGAGAGTGAGGATGTGGCGGGGGGGGGGGGGGGGGGGGGAGGGGGGGGGGGAGGGAGGGGGGGTTTTTTTTTT
>NZ_JAAGPE010000185.1:0-19703 GCF_017104605.1 Burkholderia sp. Ac-20384
TTCCCGGAAGGCGTGTTCGTGTACGCGCCGGACGCGCGTGCGAAGGCCGGCGATCTCGTGCATCTCACGGGCCGCGTCGACGAGCGATACGGCCGGACGCAATTCACGCTGTCGGGCGGCGTGAACGTCTGCGCGCACGGGCAAAAGGTCACGCCTGCCACGCTCACGCTGCCGGTCGCCACGCTATCCGTGCTGGCCGCGCTTGAAGGCATGCGGGTGCGCCTGCCGCAAACGCTGACGGTCAGCAATACCCACGAACTCGGCCGCTACGGCAGCGTCGTCCTCAGCAACGGCCGGCTGCGCATCCCGACCCACGTTGCACCTCCGGTCGAAGCCGCCGCGATCGCGAACGCGCGCAACCGCATCGTGCTCGACGACGGTTCGAACCGCCGCGATCCCGCGACCGTGCGCTATCCGCCGCCTGCACTGAGTGCCGCCAACACGCTACGTGCCGGCTACACGGTACGTGGCGTCGAAGGCGTGCTCGAACTGCGCTACGGCGCGTGGCGGCTGCAACCGGTGGCCGGCGCGGCGCCGCTATTCGATGCCGCCGCGAACCCGCGTACCGGTGCACCGGCCCGGCATCCCGATGCCGACGTGCGTATCGTGTCGTTCAACGTATTCAACTATTTCAACGGCGACGGGAATGGCGGCGGATTCGATGCCCCGGCCAAGCGCGGCGCGAAAACGCCCGCCGCGTTCGCGCGGCAGGAGGCGAAGATCGTCGCGGCGTTGCGCGCGCTGCGTGCCGACGTGATCGGGCTGATGGAAATCGCGAACAACGGCTACGGCGACGCGAGCGCCGTGCAGCGTCTCGCCACTCAACTCGGCGACGGCTGGCACGTGATCGATCCCGGCACCGCGCGGCTCGGCCGCGATGCGATCGCCGTCGCGCTGCTGTACGACAGCCGCACGGTCGAGCCGATCGGGCGCGCCGCGACCGTCGCACTCGGCGGCCGGCACCGCCCGCCGCTCGCGCAGACATTCCGGCGCATCGGCGGCACGCGTGCCTTCACGGTCGCGGTCAATCACCTGAAATCGAAGAACTGCCCGAACGCGACCGGCGCTGATCGCGACCAGTCGGACGGCCAGGGCTGCTGGAACGCAGCGCGCACGCGAGCCGCCACACGCGTCGCCGACTGGCTCGCCACGTCGCCTGCTGGCACCGCGGCCGATGGCGTCCTGCTGATCGGCGACCTGAACAGCTACGCGAAGGAAGATCCGGTGCGCGCGCTCGAATCGCGCGGCTACGCGAACCTGGTCGCCCGCTTCGTCGGCGATGCTGCGTACAGCTACGTATTTCGCGGCGAAGCGGGCAGCCTCGACCACGCGCTCGCCACGCCGCCGCTCGCCGCGCGCGTGAAGGCCGTGCACGTCTGGCACATCAACGCCGACGAACCGGTCGCCCTGCAACCCGTGCCCGATTACAAAACGTCCGCGCAACGGGCGACTTATTACGCACCCGACGCATACCGGTCATCGGATCACGATCCCGTCGTGATCGACGTCGCGCTTGGCGATAGCGGCGCGTTCGCCACCTCGGGCACGAACCGTGCTCGTCGAACAAGCGTCGATTAGTGCATTTGCATCAGCACAAGGCCTGCAACGGCACTATTTACCTGATGGCCCTGGCGACGCGATATTTACCGGACCTTCACCGCGTACCGCAGCTCGATACGCCGCTTCGCCCGGAATGCGAATTTTTTTCAATCGCCGTGCCGCCCCGTGTGGCGGGGCTTCGCGGCAATCTTGCCGACGAATTGAAAATTTGTCTCGAAACAAAATCGGGCCAAGTGAATCACACAGGTTGCTGGGATTCGTCTTATCTTCAAATTTGCCTTGAATCGAAGGAGGATAAACACCATGGCGCTCACCGACTCGATCGAACACAAGCTGGACCGCGGCCTGTCCGACATTCGTCGCACGGGCCGGCGCGTGGGACGCACGACGCGCTCGGCGGCCCGCGACCTGCATGCCGATGTCACCGACGATCTGCGCGGGCTGGTCGACGAACTGGAAGATCTGCTGAAAAACGATGGCGACGGCGATATCGCCGCGCTGCGCAAGCGCGTGCAATCCCGGCTCGATGAAGCACGCAGCACGCTCGACCATGCGTCGGGCAGCGCGGTCGCCCGGCTGCGCGATTCGGCCGAACGCGTGTCGCAGGTCGTACAAGACAACCCGTGGCAAACCGCCGGCGTCGTCGCCGGCCTCGCGTTCGTTGCGGGCCTGCTCCTTGCCCGCCGTTGAACGGAGCCGGCCACCACGCGCCCGCCCCGTCCGTCCTCAATCAGACAAACGAAGGAGAAACGCCATGCAAAAAGCCTTTGCCATGAAAGCCGCCGCCGCCGTCCTGCTCGGCAGCCTCGCGCTCGCCGGCTGCACGACCACGCCCGACAAACCCGAGAACGCGTCGACCAGCGCGTCGAAGCGCCAGTCGATCGACGCCAGCGTCAACGCGACGCTGTCGCGCCTCTATTCGACGGTGCCGGGTTCGCGTGAACTCGTCGCGAAATCGCGCGGCGTGCTCGTGTTCCCGAACGTGCTGCAGGCCGGCTTCATCGTGGGCGGCCAGTCCGGCAACGGCGCGCTGCGCGTCGGCGGCAGCACGGTCGGCTACTACAACACGTCGTCGCTGTCGGTCGGCCTGCAGGCCGGCGCGCAGTCGAAGGCGATCGTGTTCCTGTTCATGACGCAGGATGCGCTCGACTCGTTCCGCAAGTCCGAAGGCTGGGCCGCAGGCGCCGACGCATCGGTCGCGGTCGTGAAGGTCGGCGCGAACGGCGCGGTCGACTCCAACACGGCCACCGCCCCGGTCGAGGTGCTGGTCCTGACCAACGCAGGCTTGATGGGCGACCTGTCGGTGAACGGCACCAAGGTCACGAAGCTCAATATCTGACGATGCGGCACGCGGCACCGCGCCGCGTTTGCTTCCCGGCAGCGCCGCGGCCTCGGCCGCGGCGTTTTCGCATGCGCCACCCGCAGCGGCTATGATGGCGGCACCTTTGCGGGCATACTCCGCTTCGGGCCGCCCCGCAGCGCATTTCGCCGCGAACCCGTGACGATCGTGAACCGATCGTGCGCGGGGCAACGAGATTCAATCAAACCACGCATCAATCTGCGCGAATGTCATCCATGGAAAGCGGACACGACCACCAAAAATTCTTCTATTTCCTGCTGGCCGCGGTCACCGTCGGACTCTGCTGGATCCTCGCGCCGTTTTCCGGAGCCGTGTTCTGGGGCACCATTCTCGCGATCCTGTTCCAGCCCGTGCAGCGCTGGCTCGCCGCACGCTTCGGCAAGCGGCGCAACCTGGCCGCGCTCGTGACGCTGTCGCTGATCGTCCTGATCGTGATCCTGCCGCTCGTGTTCGTCGCCGCGACGCTCGTGCAGGAAATCGCGTACGTGTACCAGGAAATCAAGACCGCGCAGCCGAACTATTCGCAATACTTCCAGGACATCATCCACGCGCTGCCGTCGTCGATCCAGCACCTGCTGCAGAAATACGGGCTGAGCAATCTGCCCGGCATCCAGAAGAAACTGACGGACGGCGCGGCGCAGATCAGCCAGCTCGCGGCAACCCAGGCACTCAGCATCGGCCAGAACACGTTCCAGTTCGTCGTGAGCTTCGGCGTGATGCTGTACATGGTGTTCTTCCTGCTGCGCGACGGCGGCGAGATCGGCCGCCGCGTGCGCCGCGCGCTGCCGCTCGACGACGAGCACAAGAACCTGCTGCTGGCGAAATTCACGACGGTCGTGCGCGCGACGGTGAAGGGCAACATCGCGGTCGCGCTCGTGCAGGGCGCGCTCGGCGGCCTGATCTTCTGGATCCTCGGGATCGAAGGCGTCGTGCTGTGGGGCGCGCTGATGGCGTTCCTGTCGCTGCTGCCCGCGATCGGCGCGAGCCTCGTGTGGGTGCCGGCCGCGCTCTATTTCCTGATGATCGGCGCGCTCTGGAAATGCGCGATCCTCGTCGCGTTCTGCGTGGGCGTGATCGGCCTCGTCGACAACCTGCTGCGCCCGATCCTCGTCGGCAAGGACACGAAGATGCCCGACTGGGTTGTGCTGATCTCGACGCTCGGCGGGATGGCGCTGTTCGGCATCACCGGCTTCGTGATCGGGCCGCTCGTCGCCGCGCTGTTCATGGCGAGCTGGGACATCTACGCACGCTCCGAACAGGGCGAATGATGCATGGCGTGGCCGCGTGCCACGCACCTGCCAACACGCGCCGTCACGGATGACGAATGCGAATCACGACGGGCGCCACGGCGCCCGTTTCCTCATCCGCCGCCAGCATCATCACGCCGCCATACGGACCCACGCGATACGTGCGACCCGATACCAGCGGCACGCTTCGATCGTCATGCGCATTGCGCCACGTTGCACGCACACGCGAAGCGACATCCGGCGCGAACGGCGCACCGTCGGGCCCGACCAGCGCCACATGGGCACCCGGCAAACGCCGGCCATGCGCATCGAATCGCAGCGTTGCCGCTGCCCCGCCGCGCGCCGTCTCTCGTCCTTCGACCGCCACGCCCGATCGTGCGTCGAGCGTCACGTCGTAGAGATCGACGAGCGCACCCGCGAACCGCACGACACCGCCTGACGCGGCGTGCCCGGCCGCCACCGCATTCGACATCGCGAACACCACGCCAAGCCCGATTGCGATCTTCCGCACGGCACCGGCACACCGCACCGTTCGATCGCGCATCGCCACCGATGCCGCCCGCTTCGCGTCGTTTCGCATGTTCCCTCTCCTCTGCCGCGTGACCAGAAAAAAAGACGGCGTGACGCGTCGGTCACGCCGCCTGTCTGCTGGCAATCACTTTAGGGAGAGACGTCCGGACAATATATGGGACAAGTCCGAAACTAAGACACGATCGATCGAACGCCCCGCGTTCGACACGCGCTCGCGGCAGCGTGCGAACGGCATCGCACGCCGTACCGCGGGCCGGTCACGCGTCGGGATCGACGCGCAGCACGAGCTTGCCGCGATGGTCGCCGTCGAACAGGCGATTCAGCACATCGGGCGCGTTCTCGAGACCGTCTGCAACAGTCTCCTCGGCCTTGAGGCGGCCGTCGCGCAGCCAGCCCGCGAGCGTCTGCACGGCCTCGCGACTCTTGCGATAGTCGAGGATCAGGAAGCCGCGCATCGTCAGCCGCTTCGAGATCAGCACGCCGACATCGTCCGCCGCGCGCCCGCTGTTGTAGTTCGAGATCACGCCGCACAGCGCGACGCGCCCGCCGATCACCATCCGCGACAGCACCGCGCGCATCACCTCGCCGCCGACATTTTCGAAATTCACGTGCACGCCGTCCGGCGTCGCCGCCTTCAGCTGCTGACGGAAATCGTCGGCCTTGTAATCGACGGCCGCATCGAAGCCGAGCGTCTCGGTCAGGTAGCGGCACTTGTCCGCGCCGCCCGCAATGCCGACCACGCGCGCGCCGTGGATCTTGCCGATCTGCCCGGCGATCGAGCCGACCGAGCCGGCCGCCGCCGATACCACGAGCGTCTCGCCCGGCTGCACCGGCGTGATGTCCGTCAGCCCGTAGTACGCGGTCAGCCCGCTCATCCCGCACGCGCCGAGCAGCGTCGGCAGCGGCAGGCCCGACGCCGCGGGCAGCTTCACGAGCTGCGCAGCCTGGTCGGCCGGCACGACCGCATAGTCCTGCCAGCCGACGAGCCCCTGCACGAGATCGCCTTCCGCGAACCCCGCATTGCGCGACGCCACCACGCGCCCGATGCCGAGCGCGCGCATCACCTCGCCGATCGCGACGGGCGGCAGGTACTGCGGCACGTCGCTCATCCACACGCGGTTGGTCGGGTCCATCGACAGGTACAGCACGCGCACGAGCACCTCGCCGTCCGCGAGTGCCGGTACCGGCGTCTCGACGAGCGAAAAGTGTTCGCGGCCGACCCGCCCTTCCGGGCGCGTCTTCAGCAGCAGTTGGCGGTTCACGGGTGTGGACACGATGTTCTCCTCCGGTCGTTGTAGTTCGGGATGCGCGTCAGACCGCGCACATGCCGCCGTCGATCACGAGTTCGGCGGCCGTCACGAAGCGGCTCTCGTCGGACGCGAGATACACGGCTGCGTGCGCGACGTCGTCCGGGTCGCCGAGCCGGCGCAGCGGAATGCCGCGCGCGAGCTTGCGCGTCGCGTCGCGTTCGCCGAGCGACTGGAACAGCGGCTCGACGATCCCCGTGCGGATGAACGCCGGGTGAATCGAGTTGCAGCGCACGTCGATCTCGCGGCGTGCGCAGTCGATCGCGACCGACTTCGTCAGCGATGCGACCGCCGCCTTCGACGCGTTGTACGCGGTGAAATCCGGCTCGACCTTGAACGCGGCGACCGACGAGATGTTGATGATCGAAGCGGGATGGCTTTCGGCCAGATACGACAGCGCATGCTTGCAGCCGAGCACGATGCTCTCGACGTTGATCGCCATCACGCGCCGCCATTCGTCCAGCTCGATCTGCGCGGGCGAGCCGATCGAGCCGACGCCCGCGTTGTTGACGAGCACCGACAGCCCGCCCATCGCATCGACCGCCTGCGCGAGCAGCGCCTGCCAGCGCGCTTCGTCGCGCACGTCCTGCGTCGCGGCGAACGCGACCGGCGTTGCGTGGCCCGCGTTGAGTTCCTGTGCGAACGCGTCGAGCACCGCCGCGTCGGCGATGTCGGTCACGAACACGCGCGCGCCCTGCTCGACCATCCGGCGCGCGATCGCGCGACCGAGGCCGCCCGCGGCGCCCGTGATGTATGCGCACTTGCCGGCAAGGCGCGAAGAAACGACTGTCATGTGACCTGCTCCTATCGTGAATCGTCGTCGCGGAACGCTGCCGAGACGGGTTTGCCGTGCCTGCCCCGGCCGCCACGGGCCGGTTGACCGTGCCTCGACATCACGCGAGGCGCCGCACGGTTTCCACGAGTATATCGAGAGGAACCTGACGCGTGCCGGACGGGCCGGGCAGCCTGCCCCGGTTGAACGACAGCCAGCGTACGCGAATGCCACCAATCGATGAAATGAATAATCGTTATGCCCGGTCATAGACAAGGTTCATGACCTTCGTGTGCCGGCGCGCATGCACGGGCCGGCGGCTCCCGCGAGTCGTGTCGACCGGCCGGCTCGTTGATTCACGGAATGACGGAGCGCTGCGTTCCGCGCAGACGCGACAGCAATCGGGAAGATGAACCGTGTGGAATCGTGCAACCGCCGGGAGAATGCCGGCGGCAAGAAAGCGGCGCCGGGGCGCCGCGACCGGCTATCGTCAGAATCCGTCGCCCGACGGCGCGCGCACGAACGCGCAGAGTTGCGGCGAGTGGGTATCGATCATCTGCTGGAACGGCGCACGATGCCCGTACGCGATGCCCGACACGAGCAGCAGGCAGACGGCCGCGACGCGCGGCGAGAACGCGCGCTGCCGTGCGCGGTCGTAGCCGCGCAGGAACAGCAGCGCGACCAGCGCGCCGAGCATCCAGCCGACGATCACTTCCGGAACGGTGTGCGAATGATCGAACACGCGCGCGACGGCGGTGACCGCGCCGACGGCCAGCCCGGCCGCGATGCCGGGCGCCTTGCCCGGCCGGAACGCCAGCCACAGCATCGACAGCGCGACGGTCCACACGGACGTCGACAGCATCGTATGGCCGCTGATCACGCGGAAATCGAATTGCGGCAGCTCGATGCCGCACCCGGCATAGAGAATCTTGGTGGCGCCGACGAGGCCCATGCCGGCGGCGAGCAGCACGCCCCAGCGGACGGCGAGGCGCCAGTCGGTCAGCGCGAACCACGCCGCGCACGTCAGCGCGATCGGCAAGGTCAGCGCGGCATCGCCGATGTTGCTGATTTCACTCCACATAACGGACTTCGGACGACGATCGAAAGGCCGCAGTTTACCGCATGCGCGCCGCGCGACTGTGTCAGCCTGTGACAGGCTGTATCAGCCCGCGACACCGGTAATCAGCAACAGGTTCGTGCCGGTGATGACGGCGAACAGCGCCCACGCGGCGATTTGCATCCCGCGCCCGATCGTGTGCTCGCCCATCGTGTTGCGATCGCTGACCGAGCGGATCAGCGGCCACATCGCGAACGGGAGCTGCAGGCTCAGCAGTACCTGGCTCCACACCAGCAGTTGCCCGACCGAGCCGTCGCCGAGCCACAGCACGCCGATCAGCGCCGGCACGAGCGCGAGCCCGCGCGTGATCAGCCGGCGCTGGTAGCACGGGATCTTCGTATGCAGGAAGCCGTCCATGATCACCTGGCCGGCGATCGTGCCGGTCAGCGTCGAGCTCTGCCCCGACGCGAGCAGCGCGATGCCGAACAGCAGCGCGGCCGCGCCGCCCGCGATCGGCGTAATCAGCTTGTAGGCCTGCTCGATGTCGGTCACGTTGTGCTGGCCCGTCGCGTGGAACGCCGCGCCCGCAACGACCAGGATCGCCGCGTTGACGAGCATCGCGACGAACAGCGACACGAAGGTATCGATGCGCACCAGCGCCAGTGTGTCGCGGATCATCCCGCGCGCCCCGCCGACCACGCGCCGCGTCTGCACGACCGACGAATGCAGGTACAGGTTGTGCGGCATGATCGTCGCGCCGACGATGCCGAGCGCGAGCACGATCGCGTCCTTGCGGTCGTGGCCCGGATCGCCCGGCACCAGCCCGCCGACCACCGCGTGCCAGTCGGGCGGCGTGATCGCGACCTGCGCGACGAAGCAGAACGCCATCGTCGCGATCAGCCCAAGCACGATCGCCTCGATCTGCCGGAAACCCTTGCCCTGCAGGCCGAGCACGATCACCGTATCGAGCGCAGTCAGCACGATCCCCCACGCGAGCGGCACGCCGAGCAGCAGCTTGAACGCGAGTGCGCAGCCGAGGACTTCCGCGATGTCGCACGCGATGATCGACACTTCGGCGGTCACCCACTGCACGATGCGGCCGAACCGGCCGTAGCGGTCGTAGCTGGCCTGCGCGAGATCACGGCCGGCCACCAGGCCGAGCCGCGCCGCAAGCATCTGCAGGAAGATCGCCGCGAGGCTCGAGAACGCGACGACCCACAGCAGCGAATAGCCGAACTGCGAGCCGGCCTGGATGTCGGTCGCCCAGTTGCCGGGATCCATGTAGCCGATCGCGACCAGCAGGCCGGGGCCGAAGAAGCGCTTGAGCTTCAGCCAACGCGGCGCACCGGCATCGATCGTGATGCTGCCCTTTACTTCCGACGGGCAGAACGGGGCGGTGGCGGTAGTGGGAAGGAGGGGCATGGAAACCGGGGATCGAGATCGCGACAGCACGATTCTACGGGTATCCGCCCGGTTTTCTTCCGCGTGGCCGCTCAGGCGGCGCAATGCTCCCCGGTGCCGTCGCTGGCCCCGTCGCCCGCATCGGCCGGCCTCACGCCACGGGTGAGGATCCTTTCGCGCTCGGTGACGCGGAATTCGGTCGGCGACATCAGCATGCGCTGGCGAAACAGCTTCGCGAGCCGCTCGCCGCTGCCGAACCCGGTGCGGCGCGCGACTTTATCGGCCGGCAGCGTCGTGTGGACCAGCATGTGGCAGGCGCGCTCGAGCCGCACGTGCTGGACGAACTCGGTCGGCGTCACGCCGATTTCCTTCTTGAAGCGCCGCAGGAAATTGCGCTCGCTCATCGCGGCGGCCTGGGCGGCGTTCGCGATCGAGATGCGGTTCACGCTCTGCGCGCGCAGCCGCTGCGCCGACATCCGGATCGACGGGCTCGCGCTCAGCTCGCGAAAGGCCCACATCGACTGCGTATAGCGTTGCTCGACCGGTCGCAGCATGTTGCTGGCGATCTCCTGCGCGGCGCCGTCGCCGAGGTCGACGCGGAACATGTCGAGCACGGCGGCGAACACATCGGCTTCGCCGGCCTCCAGCTCGACCGTCGTGGCGCCCCGTCGCCCGCCCCGGCCCGGCCGCCCTTCGATCGCCGCCGACGGACGCTGCATGGCCGCCAGCGTGGGCAGGTCCATCCCGTCGACGATCCAGCGCGCATGACGGCGAATGTCCGTGAGGCGACGCTGCAATGCGTCATCCCAGTTGACGGCCGCGCGGTCACCGTGGAGATGAAAGAACGCGAGCGCGCGGCGGCTGTGCTCGTCACCGAGCGGATCGGCCGCGATGCTCACGCCGGAGGACGACTGCAACAGCCCCCCGCTTTCGGACACGTACTTCAGCTGGTAGTCAGCACTGTATGCGTGCAGGCGATTCGCCAGGTTGAAAGCCTCGCCAATACGCGCGGCCTGGGCCAACGAAAATCCCGTACTCAAATAGATAACGACCCATCTCTGATCTGCTGCATTCACTGGCCAAGCCCCCGACTTGTTCGACTTCTTCTAATACCGTCGAACTGTCAGGCTTATATTTGGTTTGAATGCGTGCGACAGGACGGCTATCCCGAAATATGAAGCGACGGCATCTTAGCCGAACGGGTCGCGCCTTTGGCGCGAAATGGCCGACGTGGACAGCATGATGGCGGATTACTACAGGCTGTCAGGGGTGACAGGCAGGCCTGCGCGGAATTACCCGGGCCGATATCGTCGATTATTGCGATTGTGTGCGGCGCAATCCGCGCATTTCATTGCGACTTATTGCGGCGGGTATCGAGATAAATGCACAACCGAATATCGGCTCAAACGATAACGGCGCTTATCCAATGGCATCGATCGCCACGCAGGAAAGCCCGCGTATCCGTTGCCTGCGCATCCTTTAGAATCGGTCCACCCTTCACCACGCCGCCCGCGCCCGTGCCCGCCGATCACCGTCTCGACCTGAACCTGTTTCGCGTGCTCGACGCCGTCTATGTACACGGCGGCATCGGCGCGGCCGCCCGCGCGCTGCACCTCACGCAGCCGGCCGTCACGCATGCGCTCAACCGGCTGCGCGCGCACTTCGACGATCCGCTGTTCGTGCGGCAGGGCAACCGCGTCGTCGCAACCGAGCGCACGCGTTCGATCATCGCGGACGTACAGTTGCACCTGAAAGGCCTGCAAGGCACCGCGCGCGCACCGTCGGCATTCGATCCGGCGACGCTCGACCTGAGCATCGCGGTCGGCATTCGCGACGTGCTCGAATCGATCGCGCTGCCGCGGATCGTCGCCGCGTTCGCCGACGAAGCGCCCGGCCTGCGGCTCGTGAGCCGCCGCATCGCGGTGGCCGACATCGAGCGCGAACTCGCATCGGGCAATCTCGATCTCGCCGTCGATCGCCGCGTGCCGACCGGCCCGCGCATCGCCACCGAACACCTGCTCGACGATTCGCTCGTCGTCGCGCTGCGCGCCGATCATCCGCTTGCGCGCGACCCGCTG
This sequence comes from Burkholderia sp. Ac-20384, assembly GCF_017104605.1. Taxonomy (NCBI): domain Bacteria; kingdom Pseudomonadati; phylum Pseudomonadota; class Betaproteobacteria; order Burkholderiales; family Burkholderiaceae; genus Burkholderia; species Burkholderia sp. Ac-20384. The sequence continues at coordinate 11,314 of NZ_JAAGPE010000185.1, forward strand.
CGGCGCGGCGACTATTTCGCGGCGCAGCATGTCGCGGTGTCGTCGCTCGGCGCACCGCAATCGCTCGACGTGCTGCTCGGCAACGACGGACGCTTCCGCGATATCCGGCTCACCTGCCAGCACTATTTCGCCGCATGCCAGATCGCCGCGACCGGCAACCTGCTGGTCACGCTGCCGCACACCTATGCGTTGCGGATGGCCGCGCTGCTGCCGATCGTCGTGCGGCCGCTGCCGTTGCGGCTCAAGCCGTTCCCGCTCCTCGCGTACTGGCACGAGTCGCGCGACGCCGATCGCCCGCACCAGTGGGTGCGCGAACGTATCGCCGCGCTCGTGCGCAGCAGCGCCGGCGCCGCCGACGCGTAGCCGCCCGGCGCGCGTCGTCACGATCGGGACGGTATGCTGGCGGCTGCACGCCGCCACGCGGCGCCCGCTTCCTTCTTATTGCTGACCGGAGACTTGCCATGTCGCTCATCCATGCCGCCGCCGTCCTCGACGCCGATGCGCCCGACTACGTCGTCCAGCTGCAGGCCGGCACACATGCGCTGACCGGCGATGAAGCGCCGCGCGAAGGCGGCCAGGATCGCGGGCCCGCGCCGTACGAATTCGTGCTGGCCGGCCTCGCACAATGCACGGCCGCGACGCTGCGCATGTATATGCAGCGCAAGACGTGGCCGGCCACACGCATCAACGTGCGCACCGAGCTGCATGCCGATCGCGACGGCACGCAGTACGTGCGCCGCGTCGTGACGCTCGACGGCCCGCTCGATGAAGCGCAACGCCAGCGCCTCGCCGAAATCTGCGAGAAGACACCGGTCACGCAGTTCATCAAGCGCGGCACGCGGATCGACACGACGTTGAACTGACACGCAACGCACGAAAGCACGCGGCGCACGATCGCCGCGCAAAAAGAAACGGGGGGCCGCGCACGATGCGCGGCCCCCCGTTTCGTCGAACCCGTCAGGCGCTTACAGTCCCAGCGCGGACAGGTCGAGCTTGCCGTCCTTCAGCGGCGGGCACCAGAAATACGCACCCGTCAGCGGCCGCGTGAAGCGGAACAGGCCGTCGACAATCCCGTCATCCGCGCCGCTCATGCGGCGCATCTGCACGTCGAACGCACGGAACGAGCAGCCGAACGCGACGAAGTAGAGGCCCGCGCGACGCGCGTCCGACCACGGCGACGAACGGCGCAGCATGAACGCCTCGGGCTCGAAGCTTTCCTGCGCGGTGCGCTTCACGTGCGCGAACTCGGGTGCGTCGTCGAGCTCTTCGTTGTCCGAGCGGCGACGCCCGATGATGTTGTCCATGTCGCCCGACGGAATGCGCTCCATCTGGTCGAAGTCGTGCAGCCATTGCTGGACCGCGACGAAGCTCGCCCCGTCCAGCCCCGCGCCCTGCCCCGTCACGATCGCCGCGGCCACCGCGTCGTCGCCTTCCGGGTTCTCGGTGCCGTCCTCGTAGCCGGACAGGTCGCGGTCGTTCGAATAGCGGAAACCATCGACCGCATCCTGCAGCGCGAACGCCGGTGCCAGCGCGCGCTCGATCGCCCGCGCGCGCAGCACGATCTCGCCACGGTCGCCGCCGCGCAGCCAGACCCACACGTCGGCCGGCGTCGCCGGCAGCGTGCGGTCCTTCACCGCGAACGCCGGGAATTCGGTCAGGCCCGGCACCGGGCGCCCGAGGTGCGCCGCCAGCGCATGCCCGAACCCGACCACCGTGTCGCGTCCGTCGACGATCTCGCGCAGCGCGGCCAGCGCCGCCGCCACATTGCCGTCATTCGACATCGTGAAAGTGAGGTATCGGGCCGCCGTATCGATCGGGGTCAGGATGCCTTGCTGAACGTCGCTCATCGTTTCCTCAGGAATGTATCGTGGTGAATCTGCGAGGGCCGCGGCGGCGGGCGCCGCAGACGCTGAAGTGTAATCGATGCGTGTGCCGGCCCTTGCGCTGCCGCACTGGGGAAAGGCCGCAAAGGAAGGGCCGAAACCCTGAATACTAACCGTATCGACGCTGCAACGCCGCATTCGTCAGACGTTGCGGCGCGCCCGACACTGCTGATAGAATCTTTTCACGTCTTTTCGGCGTCCTTTCAACCGTTCACTTCAGGGGAGGTGCAGATGTTCCGAATGCCAGCAACCTTCCCGAACGTGGTCCCACGGCGCAGCTGATCCAGCCCGCCGTCCGCGCCGGCTCCCGAGTTTTCCGCTAACCCGTCAGCCGCGCCGTTTCCCGACAGCCCGTTTCGTTTTCCGCCCGCGATTTTCGCGCGGCCCGGCTGTTGCGTTTTCGATGTTCTCCGAACCGGAAAGTCCCGTCGCGCGATGCGCCGGGCAACGATAAATGACCAGAAAAACCTCCCATCTGGGCGGCCAGGCATTCCAGGCCGTCTTCGGCTTCACCTTCCGTTACTGGCGCAAGCAGCCGGCCCGCACCGCCACGGTCGCGAGCCTCGCGCTGCTCGCCGCGCTCGCCGACGTGCTCACGCCGCTGTTCGCCGGCCGCCTCGTCGACGCACTGTCGACCGGCCTGACCGACCGCGCCGCCGCGTGGCATGCGGCCCTCGTCGCGTTCGGCACGCTCGCCGCGCTCGGTCTCGGCGCGACGGTGCTGCGGCAAGGCGTCTACCTGAACATCATCACGCTCACGCTGAAGATGATGAGCGAGATCGCGGCCGCGTCGTTCCATCGCGTGCAGCGCTTCTCGACCGACTGGCACGCGAACAGCTTCGCGGGCTCGACCGTGCGCAAGATCACGCGCGGGATCTGGGCACTCGACCTGCTGAACGACACCGTGCTGATCGCGCTGCTGCCGTCGGTCACGATGCTCGTCGGCGCCACCGTGCTGCTCGGCACGCACTGGCCCGTGATGGGGCTCGTCGTCGGCGCGGGTTCGCTGCTGTACATCACGGTGACAGTGGCGGTGTCGCTCGGCATCGTCGCGCCGGCTGCGCGGCTCGGCAACCTGTGGGACACGCGCATGGGCGGCGCGCTCGCCGATGCCGTGAGCTGCAACGCGGTCGTCAAGGCGTTCGGCGCGGAAACCCGCGAGGAAGCGCGGCTCGCCCGCGTGATCGGCAAGTGGCGGCAACGCACGCGCCGCACGTGGGTGCGCGGCACGTTCAACGGCGGGTTGCAGGGCGCGATGCTCGTCGCGATGCAGGCCGCGATGATCGGCGTCGCGCTGCGGCTGTGGGCGAACGACGAGGCGAGCGTCGGCGACATCGCGTTCGCGCTGACGATGTTCTTCATGCTGCAGGGCTACCTGCGCGACGTCGGCATGCACATCCGCAACCTGCAGCGCTCGGTGAACGACATGGAAGAACTCGTCGCGCTCGAACGCCAGCCGCTCGGCATCGACGATCGTCCCGGCGCGCCGGCGATCCGGATCGGGCAAGGCGAGATCCGCTTCGAGCACGTGACGTTCCGCTACGACAACCATCCGGTGCCGCTGTACGACGATTTCTCGATGCGGATCGCGCCGTGCGAGCGCGTGGGCCTCGTCGGCCACTCTGGGTCGGGCAAGACGTCGTTCATCAAGCTGATCCAGCGCCTGTACGACGTGTCGGGCGGCCGCATCACGATCGACGGCCAGGACATCGCGCAGGTGCGACAGGATTCGCTGCGCAGCCAGATCGCGATCGTCCAGCAGGAGCCCGTGCTGTTCCACCGCACGCTCGCGGAGAACATCGCGTATGCGCGCCCCGACGCGAGCCGGGCCGACATCGAGCGCGCCGCGCGGCTGGCCAGCGCGCACGACTTCATCGCCACGCTGCCGGACGGCTATGACACGCTCGTCGGCGAACGCGGGATCAAGCTGTCGGGCGGCGAGCGCCAGCGGGTCGCGATCGCGCGCGCGTTCCTCGCCGATGCGCCGATCCTGATCCTCGACGAAGCCACGTCGAGCCTCGACAGCGAAAGCGAGCTGCTGATCCAGCAGGCGATGGAGCGGCTGATGGTCGGCCGCACGACGCTCGTGGTCGCGCACCGGCTGTCGACCGTGCGCGCGCTCGACCGGCTGCTGGTGCTCGATCGCGGCAAGGTGATCGAGGAAGGCAGCCACGACGCGCTGATCCGGATCGACGGCGGCATCTATCGCCGGCTGTTCGAGCGGCAGGCGCTGGAACTCGCGAAGGGGCTCGCCGATTCGCCGCGACGCACGGCGGACGACGCTGCCGGGCCGCTGGGCGAACCGGCCGAGGTGTGATGCAAGCGTGTCGCAACGCGCGCCGGCGGTGCGGTCATCACCGCCGGCGCGTGCCGATAAACGGATCCGGATCGAGGCCGTGCCAGGTGCACGGCCTTTTTTTGCGCCCGCGCCTCACGCCTGCCGCCCCGACGCCGCGCGCCGCAAGGCCGGCGCGTCCGGGATCACTTATCATGTCGACCAGGAAATTTGCGACTAGGGATCGACCATGTTTACAGGAATTGTCCAGGGCGTTGCCACCATCAAGACCATCGCCGATCACGGGGAACTGAGAACCTTCAGCATCGAATTCCCAGAGCGTTTTACCGACGACATCGAGATCGGCGCCAGCGTGTCGGTCGACGGCGTCTGCCTGACGGTGACGACCATCCATTCGCCGGAGCTGATCGACTTCGACGTGATGCTGCCGAGCCTGCGGATCACCACGCTGGCCGATCTCGCAACGGGCGGTCACGTCAACGTGGAGCGGGCCGCGAAGGACGGCGCGGAGATCGGCGGGCACCCGCTGTCCGGCCATGTCGACTTCACCGGGACCATCCGGCACATCGCGATGTCCGAACATAACCGGATGGTGCGCATCGGCGTGCCGGAGGCGTTCAAGCGGTATGTGTTCGCAAAGGGTTATATCGCGATCAACGGCTGCAGCTTGACGGTGTCCGACGTCAACCGCGAAGAAGGCTGGTTCGATGTCTGGCTGATTCCCGAAACGCGCCGCGCGACGACCTTCGATGCAAAGGGCGTCAACGACACGGTCAACATCGAGATCGAGCGCAGCACGCAGGTGGTCGTCGACACGATCCGGGAAGCGGTCAAGGAAACGCTCGGCGAACTGAACGGCGTCGTCACCGCATTGCTGGCGGAAAAAGGCATCGATATCGAGGAGCTGCTGGCGCGGCATGTCGCGCGGCTGCCGAAGCAGTAACGGGTGCCGGCACGCTAGGTGATCCGCTGGATCACCGAGTACCGGCTGCCGTCGGAAAACACCTCGACCCACGGCTCCGATTCCTCGAACGTCCAGAGGACAAGATCGAGGTCGATCAGTGCGTCGTCGTCGGGCCAGGGCATGTTCCACCCGCCCGCGACGGCGACCACCCCGCCCGTGTAGAGCGGGCATTGCGCCATCCACTCACGCTCGTAGTCGTGCGCCGCGACGCCCTTGAAGTTGCTGTTCAATCCCCAGTCGCGTTGCCAGCCATGCGCGTCGAGATAGGTGTCGATCGCAGCGGAGCCGAAGCGGAACACCGCGTCGATCGGCGGGAGCGATGTTGCGTCGGATCGGTACAGTGGGCGTTCGGACTGGACAGGTTGCGCGGCGGTTTCCACGCGGCCTGATGTCCCATCCTCGTCGAGATACACGTTCAGCCACGTGCCGTCGCGCTCGACGGAAAGGCACAATGCGCCCGCTTCGATGCCATGCCAGTAGCCGGTGACCGGTTCCCCGTCTTCCGCGAAACGGTATTGATGGCATGGCCTGGCGAGGTGCTGCGCTTCGGTCAGAAAGTTTTCCAGCGTCATTGAATGTCGTCCTCCCGGTTTCCGGCGCGTTGTTGAGTACAGCATGAATGCGTCGGGCGACCGCCCGCAACCGGATGCGGACCGTGTTCACCCGACGGCATCGACGCCACGATGAAGCGTTCGATGTCGGCCGCCACCTGTTCGGGTGGTCCGTCGCTCTCAAACCGCTTGCAGTTCAGGCGCATGAACGCAGGGAACCGATCACGGATCTTGCGCATCTCGTCGGCTTCGTTCGCATTCAGATACGGCCGGGACATTTGCCGGCCCACGACCAGTTTCGCGCAGCGTTCGAGATCGAACGACGGCAACAGGAGCGCGGTGAATCCGTCCGCCTCGATGCCACGGCGAAGTGCCGGGTAGGTCGGCGCAACATTGTCCGGATACAGCATGAAACCGGACGAAACCGCGCAGATCGTGGGCGCCGACATGTCGCGCTCGAGTTGCTCGTACAGCCGGACGTTGTGCGATGCGTACTCGGCATAGCCACGATCCCGGATGAACTCGGCGATGTTCCCGTGCGCGGCGAGGAAGCATTGATCCACATCGACGAACCGCCAGTTCAGGCGCGCCGCGACGAGCGCCCCGACCGTGGTCTTGCCGGCGCCGCCCGGCCCGATCAGATGTACCCGCAACGACACGCTCCCCTTCCGACATCGCATGCGTCACGCTCCCGAAGGAGCCGCGGCGAATCCGCCTTCCGCGCCCGCCTCACTCCGCCTCCGCCTGCGCGCCCTTCCCCACCGCCACACGCTGTGCGCGATAGATCCCCGCGTGCCCCGAGAACAGATATGCGACGACACACGCGACGATCGCATACACGCCGATATCCGCGCCGAACAGTTCGATCGCCATGATCGTCGACGCGATCGGCGTATTGGCCGCACCGGCGAACACCGCGACGAAGCCGAGCCCCGCGAGCACGGGTACCGGCAGCGCCAGCACCTGGCCGAGCGCGTTGCCGAGCGTCGCGCCGATGTAGAACAGCGGCGTCACTTCGCCGCCCTTGAACCCCGACGCGAGCGTGACGACGGTAAACGCGAACTTGCCCGCGAAATCGTAGAGCGGCAGCGGGCCGTGGAACGCCGCCTCGATCGTCGGGATGCCGAGGCCGAGATACTGCGGCACGTTCAGCGCGGTGGCGGCCGCGGCGACCAGCAGGCCGCCGAGCACCGGCTGCAGCGGCGCATAGCGGACGACGCGCCTGAACCACGCGGTCAGCGCGTGCGTCGCGAACGCGAACAGCCGCCCGACCACGCCGAACGCGATGCCCGCGACGACCGTCACGGCCAGCCCCGTCGCCGACACGGCCGGCACGAACGGAATCGCATAGGCCGTGTGATGCACGCCCCACGCGCGGCAGACGACGTCCGCGACGATCGCGGATGCAACGCAGGTCAGCAGCGCGTCGTACCGCACGCGCCCGATCGCGAGCACTTCGAGCCCGAACACGGCGCCCGCGAGCGGCGTGCCGAACACCGATGCGAAACCGGCCGCGATGCCGCCCATCAGCAGCACGCGGCGATGCTCTCGATCGAGACGGAACACGTGCGTGATGCGATCGGCGAGCGCGCCGCCCATCTGCACGGCCGTGCCCTCGCGGCCGGCCGAGCCGCCGAACAGGTGCGTGACGACGGTCGCGACGAGCACGAGCGGCGCCATCCGTTTCGGCACCAGCGCCTTCGGGTCGTGGATCTCGTCGATCAGCAGGTTGTTGCCGCGCGCGACCGACTGGCCGAAGCGATGGTAGATCCAGCCGGTTGCGAAACCGGCGGCCGGCAGCCCCCACAGCAGCCACGGATGCGCGACGCGCGTGCCGGTCGCCCAGTCGAGCGAGATCAGGAATAGGGCGGAAGCCGTGCCGGCCAGCGTGCCAAGCAGGGCCGAGAGCGCGAGCCAGCGGCACACATAGCGCACGGTCGCGAGAAGATCGGCAGAAGTCGTGAAAAACATGATTTCCAGATTCGACGGAACATCAAAACCTGGGCGGCAGAAACCCGCATGGACGGCCTGCGACCTCCTGACGACCCAGGAACACGCAGGCATCATCAGCCGGGCTAACCGGCGGTTGAGGGCCGCACCGCGCACAACGCGCCGCATACGACCGCAGGGAGGCATGCCATCTCCGCTGGCCGCCATTGTACGCGACGCCCCGCGCCGCCCGCAATGCGGCCACGGGACGGCGCCGCGCGCCCCCAGGACGCCGTCAGTCGCGCAGCGGGCGCGTGATGCGCGAGATCAGTTGGGGCGCGATCCGCTCGAGCGGCAGGATCGCCGACGCCGCGCCGATCGCCGCGGCCGCCTTCGGCATCCCGTAGACGGCGCTGGTCGCCTCGTCCTGCGCGATCGTGTAGCAGCCCTTCGCACGCATCGCCTTCAGGCCGAGCGCGCCGTCGCGCCCCATACCCGTCAGCAGCACGCCGAATGCCTCGCCCTGCCAACCGTCGGCGACGCTGTTGAAGAACACGTCGATCGACGGCCGGTACGGCGTCTCGACCGGATGCCGCGTATAGCCGAGCACGCCGCGCGGCGACAGGGTCAGGTGATCGTTGGTCGCCGCGAGCAGCACCTCGCCGGCCTGCGGCACGCTGCCCTGCCGCGCGACGCGCACCGGCAGCCGCGTATAGCCGTCGAGCCACTCGGCCATCCCGAGCGCGAACGCCTGGTCGACGTGCTGG